>DAOMOI010000153.1:0-5599 GCA_035444225.1 Aquamicrobium sp.
GCGGCGGCGCAGCCCCTCGACCTGGATGTTGAAGGCCTCGTAGCAGTCCTGGTCCAGCCGGGCCGGGTCGTCGGGCGTGAAGGGGAAACGGTCCAGGGGGCGGATCAGCGGGCCTTCGCCCGCCCCCCGGGGGGCGTCCTCCTCGACGATCAGCACACGGCCGATGCGATCGTCCTCGCCGGCGCGGCGCGCCTCGTCGAGGATCTTCCACACCCGGTCCATATAGGGCAGGACGGCGCCGGCGACCGAGGTCAGTTCCTCGAGCACCGCCTGCGCCGCGACCTCCTCATGGCCGAGCCCGCGCCGGAGCGCGTTGTGATGGGTGAGCAGCCGGTCGACCTTCGCCGGCAGGGTATCGACGTCCGCCAGATCCATCACCCTGATCGCCCTGCGCCCGACCTTGTCCTCGTAGGCGGGGCCGATGCCGCGCCGCGTCGTTCCGATCTTCGTTCCGGAATTCGATGCCGCGTCCTCGCGAAAACCGTCCAGCTCCCGGTGAACGGACAGGATAAGCGCGGCGTTTTCGGCGATTTTCAGGCGGTCGGGGCCGATTTCGACGCCGAGCTCCGCGATCCGCGCCAGTTCGGCGACGAAGGCGTGCGGGTCGAACACGACGCCGTTGCCGATGACGGACAGCTTGCCCGGCCGCACGACGCCCGAGGGCAGCAGCGACAGCTTGTAGGTCTTGCCGTCGACGACGAGCGTATGGCCCGCATTGTGCCCGCCCTGGAAGCGCACCACGACATCGGCGCGCTCGGAAAGCCAGTCGACGATCTTGCCCTTGCCCTCGTCGCCCCACTGCGAGCCGACGACCACCACATTGGCCATGGAAACATTCCTCTTTTCCTGCCGCCCTTTTTTCTGTCACCGGGGAACGGCCGCGCCCGGCGAAGCGACAGCCTCTATAGCCGCATGCGCGCCGCCGCGCGACCCCACAAACGCGCCATCTTCTGCTGTTTCGCGCCGTCCTGGCCCGGTTTGGCCGGGCCGTGGCGCATTTACATGCGGCCGCAGGCGCAATAAGGGCGGGCGATGTTTCGCAACGCCTATCTCCTCCTCATCCTCACCACCCTGTTCTGGGCCGGCAATGCCGTCGCCGGCAAGCTCGCCGTCGGCCACGTCTCGCCGATGGCGCTGACGACGCTGCGCTGGGGGCTGGCCACCGTGGTCATGCTGGCCATCGGCCTACCCCGGCTGCGTCGCGACTGGCCGGTCGTCCGGCGTCACCTGCCGCTGCTGACGCTGCTGGGCGCGGCCGGGTTCTCGGTGTTCAACGCGATGCAATATTCGGCGCTGCTCTTCACCAGCGCCATCAACATCTCCATCGAGCAGGCGGCGATGCCGATGCTGGTCTTCGTCGCCAATTTCCTGCTCCACCGCATCGGCGTCGCGCCGGGGCAGATCATCGGCTTCACCCTGTCGCTGCTGGGCGTCGTGCTGACGGCGACGCATGGCGACCCGACGCGCCTTGCCGCGCTCGACCTGAACCGGGGCGACGCGCTGATGCTGCTCGCCATCGTCATCTATGCCGGCTACACGGTGGCGCTGCGCCACAAGCCCGCGATCCACTGGCAGAGCCTGATGATCGTCCTGTGCGGGTCCGCCTTCGTCGTGTCGCTGCCCTTCCTGCTGTGGGAGGGGCTGTCCGGCAGCATGATCCTGCCCGACGCGCGCGGCTGGACCATCGCCGTCTACACGGCGATCTTTCCCTCGGTGCTGTCGCAGGTCTTCTTCATCCGTGGCGTCGAACTGATCGGCGCCAACCGCGCCGGCCTGTTCATCAACATGGTGCCGATCTTCGGGACGCTGTTGTCCATCATCATCCTCGGCGAGGCGTTCCACCTCTACCACGCCGCCGCGATGGCGCTGGTGCTGGGCGGCATCTGGCTGGCCGAGCACAGCGGCCGCAAGCACGCGCAAGGGTGAACCCGCCGGTGGCTTGTCTTGGCCGGTTTGCCGCGGCCGCCCCGTTCTGCTATCATGATAGCAAAAGGAGAACGGCTATGGGCCAGCTTCTGGTGCGTAAATTCGACGACGACCTGAAGCGGCGCCTGCGCGAGCGGGCGGCGCGGCATGGCGTGAGCATGGAGGAGGAGGCGCGCGTCATCCTCCAGGCAACCCTGCTGAAGGACGAGGGCCGCGAGCCCGGCCTCGGCACCCGGTTCGCGGCGCTGTTCAAGGACATTCCCGACAATGACGAGCCGCTTGAGCCTTTCCCGTGGGGACAGGATCTGAAGCCGGTGGATTTCGACGAATGATCGTCCTCGACACCAATGTCGTCTCGGCGCTGATGCGGCCGGGGCGCGAACCTGCGGTGACACGCTGGCTCGACCGACAGTCTCGCCAGTCGGTGTGGATTACCGCAATCACCGTGCTCGAAATCCGCTATGGCCTGCTCATCCTTCCAGAGGGACGCCGACGCAGCGACCTTCTGACAAGTTTCGAGGATGTCTTCACAACGCTGTTTCCAGGGCGCGTGCTCGCCTTCGACCAGACGGCCGCCGCCCGCAGCGCCGAGATCGCGGCGCGCAGGCGGCTTTCAGGCAAGAACGTGGCTCCCGGAGACACCCAGATCGCCGGCATCGTGGCGGCGCGCAACGCCGTGCTCGCTACCCGCAACCTGAAGGACTTCGACGACCTCGACATCGCGCTCGTCGACCCCTGGACGGCCTGACCGGGCCGTCCGGGCCCCTACGCGGCCACGTCGAAGCGCAGCGGCTTGGCCGAATCGAAGCGCGGCTCGGCGCGCAACGCGTCGAGCACGCTCTGCGGCACCGGCGCGTCGAGATAGAGCAGCGCCAGCGCGTCGCCGCCGGACTTGTCGCGGCCGAGCTGGAAGTTGGCGATGTTGACGCCATGCTCGCCGCAGATCGTGCCGAGCAGGCCGATGATGCCGGGCACGTCCTTGTTGGTGGTGTAGAGCATGTGCTCGCCCACCTCGGCGTCGAGGTTGATGCCCTTGATCTGGATGAAGCGCGGCTTGCCGTCGGAGAAGACGGTGCCGGCGATCGAGCGCGTGCGCAGGTCCGTCTTGACCGTCAGCTTGATGTAGCCGTCGAACACGCCCGACTTGTCGCGCTTGATCTCGGACAGGATGACGCCGCGCTCCTTGGCCATGATCGGGGCCGAGACCATGTTGACGTCGGCGACCTGCGGCCGGATCAGCCCGGCGAGCGCGGCACTCGTCAGGGCGCGGGTGTTCATCTCGGCGGTGGCGCCATCGAACAGGATCTCGACCTCCTGGATCGGCTCCTCCGTCACCTGGCCGACGAAGGCGCCCAGCACCTCGGCCAGCTTGATGAAAGGCTTCAGCCGCGGCGCTTCCTCGGCGGTGATGGAAGGCATGTTGATGGCGTTCGACACCGCGCCGTTGACCAGATAGTCGGCCATCTGCTCGGCCACCTGCAGCGCCACGTTCTCCTGCGCCTCCGAGGTGGCAGCACCCAGATGCGGCGTGCAGACCACGTTCTCCATGCCGAACAGCGGGCTGTCCGTGGCCGGCTCGACCTCGAACACGTCGATGCCAGCGCCCGCGACCTTGCCGCTCTTCAGCGCCTCGATCAGGTCGGCCTCGACGATCAGCCCGCCGCGCGCACAGTTGATGATGCGCACGCCCTTCTTCATCTTGTCGAATGCCGCCTTGTTGACGATGCCGCGCGTCTTGTCGGTCATCGGCGTGTGCAGGGTGATGAAGTCGGAACGGGCGAAGATGTCGTCCAGCTCGACCTTCTCGACGCCCAGCTCCTGCGCCCGGCCCTCCGACAGGAACGGGTCGTAGGCGATGACCTTCATCTTCAGCCCGATGCCGCGCGCAGCGACGATGGAGCCGATATTGCCGCAGCCGATGACGCCGAGCGTCTTGCCGGTGATCTCGACGCCCATGAAGCGGTTCTTCTCCCACTTGCCGGCATGGGTCGAGGCGTTGGCCTCGGGCAGCTGCCGCGCCACCGCGAACATCAGCGCGATGGCGTGCTCGGCCGTGGTGATCGAGTTGCCGAACGGCGTGTTCATGACGATGATGCCGCGACGCGAGGCGGCGGGGATGTCGACATTGTCGACGCCGATGCCGGCGCGGCCGATCACCTTGAGGTTGGTGGCGGCGGCGATGACCTTCTCGGTCACCTTGGTCGCGGAGCGGATGGCGAGGCCGTCATACTGGCCGATCACCTCGAGGAGCTTGTCCTTGTCCTTGCCGAGATCGGGCAGGTAGTCGACCTCGACGCCGCGATCCTTGAAGATCTGGACGGCGGTGGGGGAAAGCTTGTCGGAAACGAGCACGCGGGGCGCCATGATGGCCTCCTTCGTCATCAGTTCGAAAAATCATGAGGGTGGAGGGGCCGCCGGGAACGGCGACCCCGAAGGGAATCAGGCAGCCGCCTTGAGCGACGCCTTCTGCTGGGCGAAGGCCCAGTCGAGCCACGGGCCGAGCGCCTCGATATCGGCGGTCTCGACCGTCGCGCCGGCCCAGATGCGCAGGCCGGGAGGCGCGTCGCGATAGGCGCCGATGTCGAAGGCGACGCCTTCCTTCTCGAGCAGCGACGCGATGCCCTTGGCGAAGGCTGCCTGTGCGTCGGTGTCGAGCGCGGCGACGTCCGGATCGACGATCGACAGGCACACCGAGGTGTTGGAGCGCGTCGCCGGATCGACCGCCAGATTGGCGAGCCAGCCGCTCTTCTGCACATAGGCGTCGAGCGCGGCGAAATTGGCGTCGGCGCGGGCGACCAGCCCGTCGAGCCCACCCACCGACTTCGCCCATTCGAGCGCGTCGATATAGTCCTCGACGGCCAGCATCGACGGCGTGTTGATGGTCTCGCCCTTGAAGATGCCCTCGATCAGCTTGCCGCCCTTGGTCATGCGGAAGATCTTCGGCAGCGGCCATGCAGGGACATAGCTCTCCAGCCGCTCGACCGCGCGTGGAGACAGGATCAGCATGCCGTGCGCGCCCTCGCCGCCCAGCACCTTCTGCCAGGAGAAGGTGACGACGTCGAGCTTGGCGAAGTCGAGCCTCTGGGCGAAGGCGGCGCTGGTGGCGTCGCAGATGGTCAGGCCCTGTCGGTCGGCGGGGATGAAGTCGGCGTTCGGCACCCGCACGCCCGAGGTGGTGCCGTTCCAGGTGAAGACCACGTCGCGGTCGAAATCGATCTGCGAAAGATCGGGCAGCGCGCCGTAATCGGCCTCGAACTTGCGCACGTCGGGCAGCTTCAGTTGCTTGACGACATCCGTGACCCAGCCCGAGCCGAACGATTCCCACGCCACCACGTCGACGCCGCGAGGCCCAAGCAGCGACCACAGCGCCATCTCGACCGCGCCGGTGTCGGACGCCGGCACGATGCCGATGCGCCAGTCGGCCGGCACCTGAAGCACCTCGCGCGTCAAGTCGATGGCGTGTTGCAGCTTGGTCTTGCCGACCTTGGCGCGATGCGAGCGCCCGAGCGGGGCATCGCCAAGGGCTTCAAGCGACCATCCGGGACGCTTGGCGCAGGGACCAGAGGAGAAATTGGGATTGGCCGGACGGATGCCCGGCTTCGGAAGGTTTGTCATAGCGGTTCTACCCTTTCAGATAGCTCGCCTCTCGTTGGGGAGAGGTGGCCCGCTGCGG
>DAOMOI010000154.1:0-5594 GCA_035444225.1 Aquamicrobium sp.
CGGGCCACGTCACCGTGTTCGCCGGGGCGGCGAGCCACACCTTCGCGCTGCACGACCCGTTCGCGGATGCCGACGCGGCCGCAGCCGGCGGCGACGCGCTGCGCGCGCCGATGCCGGGGCTGGTGAAGCTCGTGCGCGTCGCCGCCGGCGAGGCCGTGGTCAAGGGCCAGCCGCTCCTGGTGCTGGAGGCGATGAAGATGGAGCACACCATCGCCGCCCCGCATGACGGCGTGATCGGGGAGATCGTGCCCGAGGGCGCGCAGGTGACGGACGGGGCGGTGCTGGTGCGTTTCGAGGAATAGGGGCGCGGCCGCAAGACGCGCCCCCCTTCGCCCGTGAAGACCAGCGACGAAAAGGCCGGAGCCGATCGTGCCTCAACCGGACATGCCTTCCCCAGCGCCCCACCGGCCCTACGAGGATGTGCTGGCGCTCGTCGTCGGCACGGCGCTGATCGCGCTCGGGCTGGCGCTCTACACCGAGGCGACGCTGCTGACCGGCAGCACGGCGGGGCTGGCGCTGCTCGTCCAGTATGCCGGAGGCCTGCCCTTCGCGCCGGTGTTCTTCGCGCTCAACCTGCCGTTCTATGTGCTAGCGCTGATGCAGATGGGCTGGCGGTTCACGCTCAGGACCTTCTGCGCCGTGGCCCTGGTCTCGGTGCTCGCCGGGCAGACCGGCGGATGGATCGGCTTTTCCCATCTCCAGCCGCTCTATGCGGCGCTGATCGGCGGCACGGTCATCGGCGTCGGGCTGCTGATCCTGTTCCGCCACCGCGCCAGCCTCGGCGGCGTCAACATCCTCGTCCTGTTCCTTCAGGAGCGGTTCGGCTTGCGCGCCGGCTATGTGCAGCTCGCCATCGACGCGGCGATCCTCGCCGCCGGCTTCCTGTTCCTGCCCGCCGACAGGATCGCGCTGTCGCTTCTCGGCGCGGTGGCGATCAACCTCGTGCTGGCGCTCAACCACCGGCCGGGGCGCTATGTCGGCGTGAGCTGAAGACGGAAACAAAGTGAAAGGCCGCGCCGGCTGTTTCCTCCGGTCGCGGCCTTCGCCTTTTCGACATCGCAAGCGTTCTTCGACGCGCTGACGCCTTCCCCTGTGTAACTGTGCAACCCGCCCGGCTTAGTGAACCGTCATCCACTCGCGCGCCTCGCGCAGCGCCCTGGCGATCTCGGGCTTGCTCATCGTCGCCGACAGCTCGGCGCGCAGTTCGGCGGCCCGGGCCGAGCCCTTGATGGCGGCGATGTTGAACCATTTGTGCGCGGCGACTAGATCGAGGTCGCAGTCGCGGCCGGTGGCGTACATCATGCCCAGCTCGAACAGGATATCCGCCTGGGCGTTGGCGCCGATGCCGGCGTCGTGCATTTCGAAACGAGCCATTTTCACATCCCCTGTTTCAGTCCCGAGAGCCGTCTTTCCAGGTCCCGGCGGTCGTTGCCGTCTGTGGTTCCGAGAATGGCGGGGAGCCTTGAATCCGTCGTTAAATGGCGTGCTTAATTTGAAGAAAACAAAATTAAAACAAGAGGTAAACCTTGCAGTTCATTAACGATGCGGTTCCGCAGATTCCAAGGGATTCGATGAAACTTCGACGAAAATCGACATAAAGCTAGGAAAGACTCCGCTAACCACGCCACCGACGAAGGCGAAAGCCGGCCGGAAGAAAAACAGGCGGTAGCGGAGAAAACCGCCCCGCCTCCACCTTCGCGGCCATGGCGGGAGGGCGCGTGAAAGGGACTTTCGCACCGCCGGTTTTCGGATTACGCTTACGTTTCCGTAAACGCAGCCTCGGCCCCTGCAAGCGTCATCGTCCGGGCCGACGGGAGGAGAGAATGCTTCGTAGGATGATGCTGGCAACGGCAGCGGTGGCAATGATGGCGGGCATGGCCCATGCCGACGCCATCGTCGGAAACTGGAGGACGGACAGCGGCGAGACCGCGCAGATCGCGGCGGCCGGCAACGGCTTCTCGATCACGCTGCGCACCGGCAAGCACAAGGGCAAGCGCATCGGCCAGATGAGCGCGGCGGGCGCCGGCAAGTACAAGGGCACCATCACGGACCCGGCCGACGACAAGACCTATTCCGGCAACGCCACGCTCAACGGCAACAGCCTCGCCATGCAGGGCTGCGTCGCCGTCGTCTTCTGCAAGACGCAGAACTGGAAGCGGCAATAGTGGAAGCGAATAGGGAGTAGCGAATAGGGTTGGCCGTGGGTGTCCATGACCGACCCTGTTCATTACTCACTATTTCCCTATTCGCTACTCCCTATTCGCTCTTCACCGCCTTCTGCCCGAACAGTACCTTCTGCGCTTCCTTGTCGTCGGCGAGGTTGGAGCGGTGCTCCTTGCCGACGGCGCAGCCGCGCTCGACCGCCGGGCGGGCCAGAAGCCTCTCGAACCAGCGCTTCAGGTGGGGGAAGTCGTCGAGGTCCTGGCCCTGGTTCTTGTGGGGCTTGACCCAGCCGATGCAGGCCATGTCGGCGATGGAGTAGTCGCCGGCGAGATAGTCGCGATCGGCCAGACGCCGGTTCATCACGCCGTAGAGCCGGTTGACCTCGTTGGTGTAGCGTTCGATGCCGTAGGGGACCTGCTCCGGCGCGTACTGGCGGAAATGATGCGCCTGCCCGGCCATCGGCCCCAGCCCGCCCACCTGCCAGAACAGCCACTCGTCGACCTCGACGCGGGCGCGCTCGTCCGACGGATAGAAGCGGCCGAACTTGCGGCCGAGATATTGCAGGATCGCGCCCGATTCGAAGACCGATATGGGCGCCCCGCCCGGCCCCTCCGGGTCGATGATGGCCGGCATGCGGTTGTTGGGCGAGATCTTCAGGAAAGCCGGCTCGAACTGCTCGCCCTTGCCGATATTGACGTATTTCACCGCGTAGGGGACGCCAAGCTCCTCCAGCATGATGGTGATCTTCCAGCCGTTCGGGGTCGGCCAGTAATAGAGTTCGATCGGGGCGGTCTGCTCGGTCATGCCATTCTCCTTTGCCGCCGGCAGCAAAGCACAGGCGGTCGCGGCGCGCCAACGAATCCGGCTTAAGCACCTGTTAAGGTGATTGAACGGCGCATGAACGGCCGTCTCAGCCATGGTTCAGCCACGCTCGGGCATCCTTTCGCCATAAACGTAAGGAGATCGACCGATGCTTGCCCGCCGCTTCACCATCGTGTGCCTGCTCGTCGCCGTGTTCGGCATGGGCCTGTCGATCCTCGTCGCGGAGAAGAGCCGCGGCGGACGCGCGCACGGCGTCGTCTACCAGTTCTGCGACACGAGCCTGACCGGCTGCGCCGGCGGCCTCAGGCACTGAGGGAGAACGCCATGACCCGCCGCCACGCTTCCGCCGGTCTCGCCGCCGCCCTGCCCCGCTTCGCGCTGCTCGCGGCCGCGCTGCTGGCGCCGCTCGTCGCCATGCAGGCGCTCGCCGGCGCGCCCGGCGGGTTCATCGAGGACAGCCGCAAGATCGCCAGCGGCGCCGGCATCGTGCTGGTCGTCGGCCTGCAACGCGGATAGCGATCCATTCCCCTCGAAACTGTCACGCCGACCCATTATGATGGGGCATGGAAAAGCGAATTCGCCACGCCGCGCCCGAGACGGTCGCCACGCCGGAACCCTATGCCCGCCAGAGCTTCACCGACGCCGGCGAGGCGGTGGCGGCGCTGAAGGCGCTCTACGATCGCAACGCCGCCTTCCTGCGCGCCTCGTTCGCGGCGCTGGCCGACGGGGTGGACCGGCAGGAGCGCTACCGCGCCTTCTACCCGGAGGTCGGCATCGCCACCGCCTCGTTCAGCCAGGTCGATTCGCGCCTCGCCTACGGCCATCTGCCGGAACCGGGCCGCTACGCCACCACCATCACCCGGCCGGACCTGTTCGAGACCTATCTCACGGAGCAGCTGCGGCTCCTGATCCGCCACCACGGCGTGCCGGTGACGGTGGGCGAATCGGAAACGCCGATGCCGCTGCACTTCGCCTTCCTCGAGGATAGCTATGTCGATGCCGGCGCGGCCGAGCGCATCCGCCGGCCGCTGCGCGACCTGTTCGACGTGCCCGACCTGACCGGCACCGACGACCACATCGCCAACGGCACCTACGAGCCGGTGCCCGGGGAGGCGATGCCTCTCGGCCCCTTCACGGCCCAGCGCATCGACTATTCGCTGCACCGGCTGTCGCACTACACCGCGACCAGCCCGATCCACTTCCAAAACTACGTGCTGTTCACCAACTATCAGTTCTACATCGACGAGTTCTGCGCCCATGCGCGCGCGCTGATGAGCCGGGGCGGCGGCGGTTACGACGCCTTCGTCGAGCCCGGCAACCTCGTCACCCGTGCCGGCGAGGCCGAGCCTTCCGGGGGCGCCGTGGCGCCGCGCATGCCGCAGATGCCGGCCTACCACCTGACGAAGCCCGGCCATGGCGGCATCACCATGGTCAATATCGGCGTCGGCCCTTCCAACGCCAAGACCATCACCGACCATATCGCGGTCCTGCGGCCCCACGCATGGCTGATGCTCGGCCATTGCGCGGGCCTGCGCAACACCCAGGCGCTGGGCGACTACGTGCTGGCGCACGCCTATGTGCGCGAGGACCACGTGCTCGACGACGACCTGCCGGTATGGGTGCCTATTCCCGCGCTGGCCGAGATACAGGTCGCGCTTCAGGAGGCGGTGGCGGAGGTGACGGGGCTCTCCGGCTACGACCTGAAACGCGTGATGCGCACCGGCACCGTCGCCACCATCGACAACCGCAACTGGGAGCTGCGCGACCAGCGCGGGCCGGTGCAGCGGCTGTCGCAATCGCGCGCCATCGCGCTCGACATGGAATCGGCCACCATCGCCGCCAACGGCTTCCGCTTCCGGGTGCCCTACGGCACGCTTCTGTGCGTCTCCGACAAGCCGCTGCACGGCGAGCTGAAGCTGCCGGGCATGGCCAGCGACTTCTACAAGCGGCAGGTGGCCCAGCACCTGACCATCGGCATCCGCGCGCTCGAAAAGCTCGCCGCCATGCCGCCCGAACGGTTGCACTCACGCAAGCTGCGCAGTTTTTCGGAAACGGCGTTTCAGTAGCG
Source organism: Aquamicrobium sp. (assembly GCA_035444225.1). Lineage (GTDB taxonomy): Bacteria > Pseudomonadota > Alphaproteobacteria > Rhizobiales > Rhizobiaceae > Aerobium. The sequence continues at coordinate 5,054 of DAOMOI010000154.1, forward strand.
AATAGGGAATAGCGAATAGTGAGTAGGGAAAAAGGCTTTCCCCTATTCGCTACTCTCTATTCGCTATTCGCTCTTTCCCTACATATTCGGATAGACCGGCCCTTCGCCGCCCTGCGGCGGCACCCAGTTGATGTTCTGGTTCGGGTCCTTGATGTCGCAGGTCTTGCAGTGGACGCAGTTCTGCGCGTTGATCACGAAGCGTACGTCGATGCCCATCCTGTCGGCGGCGGCGTTGCCGTCGGCATCGACCCACTCGTAGACGCCGGCCGGGCAGTAGCGGGTCGAAGGCCCGGCATAGACGTCGTGCTCGGACCGCTTCTGAAGCTCCATGTCCTTGACCTGAAGATGGACCGGCTGGTCCTCCTCGTGGTTGGTGTTGGACAGGAACACCGAGGACAGCCGGTCGAAGGTCAGCACGCCGTCAGGCTTGGGATAGTCGATCTTCTTGTGCCTGGCGGCCGGCTCGAGCGACTGGGCGTCGGTCTTGCCGTGCTTCATCGTGCCGAAGGGCGAAGCGCCGAGCAGGGTGTTCAGCCACATG
>DAOMOI010000155.1:0-5591 GCA_035444225.1 Aquamicrobium sp.
GTCGATCTGTTCATCGACGGCCTGCGCGCGCTCGGCGTCGAGATCGACATCGAGCAGGGCTATGTCCATGCGCGCGCGCCGAAGGGGTTGATCGGCAACCGCTACGTCTTCCCCAAGGTCTCGGTCGGCGCCACCCATGTGCTGATGATGGCGGCAACGCTGGCGCGCGGCCAGACCGTGCTGGAGAATGCCGCCCGCGAGCCGGAGGTCGTCAACCTCGCCGAATGCCTGAACGCCATGGGCGCGAAAGTCTCGGGCGCCGGCACGCCCACCATCGTCATCGACGGCGTCGCCTCGCTCTCGGGCGCGACGCATCAGGTGATCCCGGACCGCATCGAGACCGGCACCTACGCCATGGCGGTCGCCATGACCGGCGGTGACGTCATCCTCGAAGGCGCGCGCGCCGACCTGCTGGAGGCCGCGCTCGGCACCATCGAGCAGACCGGCACCGAGATCATCCGCCTCGACAACGGCATCCGCGTGCGCCGGAACGGCAGCGCGATCCGCCCGGCCGACATCACCACCGCGCCCTTCCCGGATTTCCCGACAGACCTTCAGGCGCAGTTCATGGGCCTGATGACGCGCGCGGCCGGCCGCTCCCACATCACCGAGACCATCTTCGAGAACCGCTTCATGCATGTGCAGGAGCTGGCGCGGCTCGGCGCGAAGATCACGCTGGCCGGCCAGACCGCCATCGTCGACGGGGTCGAGCGGCTGCGCGGCGCGCCGGTGATGGCCACCGACCTGCGCGCCTCGGTGTCGCTGGTCATCGCCGGGCTGGCGGCGGAAGGCGAAACCGTCGTCAACCGCATCTACCACCTCGACCGCGGCTTCGAGCGGCTGGAAGAGAAGCTGTCGGGCTGCGGCGCGATCGTGGAGCGGGTGAGTGATTAGAGAAGAGCGAATAGGGAGTAGCGAATAGCGAATAGGGGAATTTTCCCGGACGGCTGCGCCCCATCTGGATTCTTTCCCTATTCGCTACTCCTATTCGCTATTCGCTCATTCGCTATTCCCTTCCTTCCAAAGACCGCATAACACCGGAGTGAAATCACCGGGACCGCGCATCGGCCATGTCGCAGCTCAAGCTTGTCGCCCTCGACGAACAGGATCTTTCGGTCGTGTCCGCCCATGTGCAGGACGCGGTTGCGAAGGTCGGCGACCTTTCCTTTCAGAAGGGCGAGCGGCGCTTCGTCGCCGTGGTCAACCGCTTCGTCTGGGAGAACAGGCCGGGTTTCCTGCGCAGGAACGACGAGCGCCGCCGCAGCGCGCTGCATTTCGAGGCGGTGCGCGCGGTCAGCTCCACCGGCATCGACCGCGACAGGCCCGACGACGTGCTCTCCCTGCTCGCCATCCGCTTCGTGCCGGGCGCGGAAGCGCCGGCCGGCACGCTGGAGTTGGTCTTTTCCGGCGACGCGGCGATCCGGCTCGATGTCGATTATATCGAGGCGCGCCTCGCCGATCTCGGCGCTGCCTGGGAAGCCGCCGCGCGCCCGCGCCACATTATTTGAGGAAGGGTTCGCCATGCCGCTGCGCCTCGACCGCGCCGATCCCGATTTCGAGACCCGCTTCGCCGCCTTCCTGGCCACCAAGCGCGAGGTGTCGGACGATGTCGATGCCGTGGTGCGCGACATCATCGCCCGCATCCGCGCCGAGGGCGATGCCGCCCTGATCGACTACACCGCCCGCTTCGACCGCCTGGAGCTGACGCCGGCCACGATCCGCATCGGTGAGGCCGAGATCGACGCGGCCATGCGCGCGGTCGATCCCGACACGCTGGCGGCGCTGAAGCTGGCGCATGAGCGCATCGCCAGCCACCATGCGCGGCAGATGCCGAAGGACGACCGCTACACGGACGCGGCAGGCGTCGAGCTCGGCTCGCGCTGGAGCGCGGTCGAGGCGGTGGGGCTCTACGTGCCCGGCGGCACGGCGAGCTACCCGAGCTCGGTGCTGATGAACGCCGTGCCGGCCAAGGTCGCGGGCGTCGAGCGCATCGTCATCACCGTCCCCTCGCCGGGCGGGGTGCTCAATCCGCTGGTGCTGGCAGCGGCGCGCCTTGCCGGCGTTTCCGAGATCTACCGGGTCGGCGGCGCGCAGGCCGTCGCCGCGCTCGCCTACGGCACCGAGACCATCACCCCGGTGGCCAAGATCGTCGGGCCGGGCAACGCCTTCGTCGCCGCCGCCAAGCGGCGCGTGTTCGGCACGGTCGGCATCGACATGATCGCCGGCCCGTCGGAGGTGCTGGTCATCGCCGACGGCGCCAACGATCCGGCATGGCTCGCTGCCGACCTGATCGCCCAGGCCGAGCACGATGCCGCAGCGCAGTCGATCCTCGTTACCGACGATGCGGAGCTGGCCGACGCGGTGGAAGCTGAGGTCGCGCGCCAGATCGCGCGCCTGCCGCGCGGAGAAACCGCCGCCGCGAGCTGGCGCGACTTCGGCGCCATCATCCTCGTGCGCGATCTGGAAGAGGCGGTGCCGCTCGCCAACCGCATCGCCGCCGAGCATGTCGAGCTTGCGGTGGAAGACCCCGAATCCCTCCTGCCGGCGATCCGCAATGCCGGCGCGGTCTTCCTCGGCCGCCACACGCCCGAGGTGATCGGCGACTATGTCGGCGGCTCCAACCACGTGCTGCCGACGGCGCGCTCGGCCCGCTTCTCGTCCGGCCTGTCGGTGCTCGATTTCGTCAAGCGCACCTCGATCCTCAAGCTGGGGCCGGACCAACTGCGCGCGCTCGGACCCTCGGCGATAGCGCTGGCGCGGGCGGAAAACCTCGACGGCCACGCGGCTTCCGTCGCCATCCGGCTCAACGCGGAAGGCTGAGGCGCGATGGGCCAGCCGGACGCGAGCACCCGCCTGATCGACGTCGAGCTGGACGAGACCATCGGCCGCGCGACGCCCGACATCGAGCACGAGCGCGCCGTCGCCATCTTCGACCTGATCGAGGAGAACTCGTTCCGGCCCGTCGGCGACGAAGGCGACGGACCCTACCGGCTCAGGCTGTCGCTGGCCGAGGCGCGGCTGGTCTTCGGCGTGACGCGCGAAAACGGCGAGCCGGTCGTCACCCACATATTGTCGCTGACGCCGTTCCGCCGCGTCGTGAAGGACTATTTCCTGATCTGCGAAAGCTATTACGAGGCGATCCGCTCCGCCACCCCGTCGCAGATCGAGGCCATCGACATGGGCCGGCGCGGGCTGCACAACGAAGGCTCGCAGACGCTGATGGACCGCCTCTCCGGCAAGATCGAGGTCGATTTCGACACGGCGCGCCGCCTGTTCACGCTGGTCTGCGTGCTGCACTGGAAAGGGTAGGCGCGATTGGCGACAGGCGCAGCCCATCCTCGCTCGATCCTGTTCCTGTGCGGCATGAACGCCATCCGCTCGCCCATGGCCGAGGTGCTGGCGCGCCGGACGCTGCCGCCCGGCATCTTCCTGGCCTCCGCCGGCGTGCGGGCGGGCCAGCGCGACCCCTTCGTCGATGTCGTCCTGGCCGAGAAGGGCCTGTCGCTGGGCGAGCGCCAGCCGCGGCGGCTCGACGATCTCGAGGACAGCTATTTCGACCTGATCGTGACGCTGGCGCCGGAGGCGCATCACGCCGCGCTCGAACTGACCCGCTCACTCTCGGTCGATGTCGAATACTGGCCGACCGCCGACCCGTCGATCGCCACCGGCACCCGCGAGCGCATCATGGATGCCTATCGCGACGTGCGCGACCGGCTGGAGGCGCGCATAGCCGAGCGGTTCGCCGGCAAAGGGTGAAATATCGCATGAATAAGCGTGTTCACAAAGCGGTCCCGATCATATAGGTTCCGCGCAGTTTGCGGCCGAGGCGGCCGGAAACCCCAATTCAAGACAGGTATCGGATGCCGAAGGAAGAAGTACTGGAGTTTCCGGGCGTCGTCACTGAACTGTTGCCGAACGCGATGTTCAGGGTGAAGCTCGAAAACGAACATGAAATCATAGCCCACACCGCCGGGCGGATGCGCAAGAACCGCATTCGCGTGCTCACGGGCGACAAGGTCCTGGTCGAGATGACGCCCTACGACCTGACCAAGGGCCGCATCACCTATCGCTTCAAGTAGGCGCCAAGCCGCCTTTTTGCCGACGGAACCGCGATGGACGCCTCCCGAAAGCTGGTGCTGGCCTCGGCCTCGCCGAGACGGATCGAGCTTTTGCAGCAGGCGGGCATCGAGCCCGACCGGCTCTGTCCCGCCGACATGGACGAAACGCCGCTGCGCGCCGAGCATCCGCGCTCGCTCGCCAAGCGGCTTTCGCGCGCCAAGGCGGAGGCCGCGCTTGAAGGGCTGAAGGCGGCGAACGCGCCCGAGGCCGGCGGCTTCATCCTCGCCGCCGACACCGTGGTCGCGGTCGGCCGGCGCATCCTGCCCAAGGCCGAGACGATCGACGAGGCGTCGAACTGCCTGAAGCTGCTTTCGGGCCGCACCCACCGCGTCTACACCGGCGTGTGCCTGATCACGCCCGCCGGCAAGCTGCGCCAGCGCCTGTCGGAAACGCGCGTGCGCTTCAAGCGCCTGTCGCGCGAGGAGCTCGACGCCTATCTCGCCTCCGGCGAATGGCGCGGCAAGGCAGGCGGCTATGCCGTGCAGGGACTGGCCGGCGCCTTCGTCGTCAAGATGGTCGGCTCCTATAGCGGCGTCGTCGGCCTGCCGCTCTATGAAACCGTCGGCTTGCTGACCTCGGACGGCTACAAGGTGCACCCCGCCTGGCACGCCGGCGCGAGGGTCTGACATGGCCGGCCCCGGCGACAAGTCCACCGACAAGGTCACGCCGCTGCGTCCGCCGCGCCCGTGTCCGGAATGCGGCAAGCCCTCGACGCGGGCGGACTATCCGTTCTGCTCGCCCCGCTGCAAGGACATCGACCTGAACCGCTGGCTGTCGGGCCGCTACGCCATCCCCGCGACCGAGGACGACGAGCAGCCCGAGGAATAGGCCGCGGGCGGCCCACGCAAAAAGCTGAGAAAACCCCGCGCGGCCGGCTGGACAGGGGCAAATCTCATGCTATAACCCACGCGCTTCCGGCGGATCGCCAACACCGCCAACGGCACGGAAGGACTTGGTTTTTCAAGCTTCTTCTACCGGATGCCCAAGTAGCTCAGTTGGTAGAGCATGCGACTGAAAATCGTAGTGTCGGTGGTTCGATTCCGCCCTTGGGCACCATTCCTTATATCTCACGGCAGTTCGCTTCGCTCACGCCTCCGATGGGGCACCGGAAAGCCGGCGACGGGCGGTCGCCCTTGCGACCCCTTCGGGTTCGGAGCTGTCTCACGGCCGTTCGCTTCGCTCACGCCATCATTCGCGCAGAAGCCGGCCGCCTGCTAACCCTTGAGATTAGGAAAGCCGGCGATCATTCTGTTTTTCGGGAGAAAATCCGTTGGTGGAGCTGAGGGGGATCGAACCCCTGACCTCGTCATTGCGAACGACGCGCTCTCCCAGCTGAGCTACAGCCCCGTCCAGCGGATGGGCGCATTTAAGAGGCGCCCGCCGGCCTGTCAAGCGGCGGATGCGCAACCGGACGCCCCGACGGAAAGAATCTCCTGAAAGCTGCCGCGAAGTCCCGGTCCCGGCCCGCTACT
>DAOMOI010000156.1:0-5524 GCA_035444225.1 Aquamicrobium sp.
CTCCCTTCTCCCCGTTCACGGGGAGAAGGTCCCGGCAGGGGGATGAGGGGCGGCGTGAACGGTGCCGACGATGCGTAAAAACGCGACCGGGTTCTCTAGTTCCCCCCGCCCGCGCCCAGATGCCGGCGCGCGGCGTAGAGCGCCACGGCTGCCGCATTCGACACGTTGAGCGAGCGGATCGCGCCCGGCATGTCGAGCCGGGCAAGGGCGGTGACGGTGGCGCGCGTCTTTTGGCGCAAGCCCTTGCCTTCTGCGCCGAGCACGAGGGCGATTCTTTCGCCGCGGAAGGTGGCTTCCAGTTCGGCCGGTCCCTCCGAATCGAGGCCGATGGTCTCGAAGCCCGCTTCGTGCAGGCTCTCCAGCGCGTCGGCCAGGTTGCGCACCTCGATCAGGTCGATATGTTCCAGCGCGCCCGACGCCGCCTTGGCCAGGACGCCGGTTTCGGCCGGGCTGTGGCGGGCGGTGGTGATGAGCGCGCCCGCGCCGAACGCCACGCCCGAGCGCAGCACCGCGCCGACATTGTGCGGGTCCGTGACCTGATCGAGCACGAGGACGAGCGGCGTGTCGGCAAGGGCCAATAGCGGCTTCGGCTTCAGCGCCGCCGCCTCGATTACCACACCCTGATGGACGGCCTCGCCGCCGACGAGGCGGTCGATGTCGCGCGGCTCGACGATTTCCAGCGCAAAGGGCAGGGCGGCGCCTTCCTCGATGCCGAGCCGGGCGAGCGCGTTCCGCGTCGCCAGCATGCGCCTGACTTTGCGCACCGGGTTGTCGAGCGCGGCGCGCACCGTGTGCAGCCCGTAAAGGCGCACCAGACCGTCGGGCACGGCGGATGCCTCCTGAGGCGCGTCGCCGCGCCGGTGGGCGCGGCGCAGGCGCGCATAGTGACTGTCTTTCGGGGTGCCGGTTTTTCTGTCGTCGCTCATGCCGCTCCTATAGCCGCGATCTGGGCGGCTGGATACGATTATCCCGCAAAAACGCCGGGAACCCCGGTTGACAGAAAAAGGTCCGCCCGCCATAAGGCGCTCGCGGTCTGGCGGATGTCCCTCGCGGGCATCTTCAACGTCAGGCGGCCTGCCTCGCAGCAAGGCTCCGCGCAGTCGGAGGAGTGCCCGAGTGGTTAAAGGGGACGGACTGTAAATCCGTTGGCTCAGCCTACGTTGGTTCGAATCCAACCTCCTCCACCACTGCCCAGAGCCATGCGAGAAACGAGGCCCCGACCTCCGCATTCTCCCGCCTTGAACTGTCCGGCTGCTGCATCCACGCGGCAAAAGCGCGGCTCGCCACGATCATGCCCGCTTCCCGCCGCATTTGCTTAAGACAGTAACAACGTTTTCCTGCGCAGTTGGTGTAATGCCGGCGTGCGGGTTCGCCGCCGGCAAACGTGTGGCGTTGTGTAGTTTGAGTGGTTTCGCGCGCTTACCGGCAGCGGAACGTTTGGGGACAGGGGACGCATGAGGATCGCGCCTTTCAGGCTCACCGGCCGCGGGTCCGGCCTTCTCATCATGTCGATTTCGGCGCTCGCGCTGGCCGCGTGCTCGTCGCCGGCCACCAAGGTCGCGGGCAAGTCGCGCAGCAAGGAATATTTTTCCGAGCGCGAATATGGCGTCAAGGCGAGCCCGCGCGTCAGCAACCTGCGCACCCGCCTGCCGCGCGGCGGTGGCCGCGACCAGACCGGCAAGCCCTATATGGTCAAGGGCAAATGGTATCATCCGAAGGAGGAGCCGGGCTATCGCAAGACCGGCCTGGCCTCGTGGTACGGTGACGCTTTCCACGGCCGGCTGACCGCCAATGGCGAAATCTACGACATGACGCACCTGACGGCAGCGCATCCGACCATGCCGCTGCCGAGCTACGCCCGCGTCACCAACACGAAGAACGGCTCTTCCGTCATCGTGCGCGTCAACGACCGCGGGCCGTTCGCGCATGGCCGCGTCATCGACCTGTCGCGCCGGGCGGCGGAGCTGCTCGACTATACCCATAGCGGCATCGCCAAGGTCGAGGTCGAATATGTCGGCCGCGCGCCGCTCCACGGCCGCGACGACGAATTCCTGATGGCTTCCTACCGGCCGGCCGGCGGGCGCGGGCCCGATCCCTCTGACGGCCTGCCTTCCGGCGTGATGATCGCCATGAACGGGCCGACGCCGACGCGAAGCGCCGGCGCCGCCGTGCCGTTCCCTGTCCAGCCACGCGGGGCCGTGCCGTTCGAGGTCGCCAGCGCCGAGCTGGTGCTGCCCGATTTCGGTCCCATCGTGCCGGAGCGTCCGGCGGTCCTCGCCAGGCAGGGCGGCGCGCCGGTGCCCGCCTTGTCCTATGCCGATACGCGCGTGGCGCAGGCGGCGAGCGCCGTCGCCGGCCTCGCCGGCGAGCGGGCGGGGACGGACGAGCTGGTCGCCGCGCTCAACCGGCGCTATGCCGACGCGGCGGCGAAGACCGCCGCCACCGCCCCCGGATATGTCGCTGTCGGCACCTATGCGGACGAGGCGAGTGCGCAGGACATGGCCGCGCGCCTGCGCGATGCCGGGCAGGGCGTGATCGAGACCGACTGGCGCGGCGAGGCGTTCACGCTCACCCTTCGCCCGGCCGCTGGCCGCTCGCTCGACGCCGCGTTGCAGGCGGCCTGGGCGGCGGGCGCCACCGACGCGATGCCGGTCCGCGAATAGGCTTGCGGGGTTGATGGCGTCGCGCCGGCGCTGCTAAGCTGAAGCGGCATCTGCGGGGTATCGAAACCATGCGCGTTCCATCGCTTCTGGCCGGCGCGCTCGCCGCATGCCTCGTCGTCCTCGCGCTCGGCGCGGCGCAGGCGCAGGCGCTTTTCGAGACCAAGGCGAAGCAGGCGTTCATGATCGACGCCGAGACCGGCACCGTGCTTTACGCCAAGGACGCCGACACGCCGTTTCCGCCCGCCTCGCTCGCCAAGCTGATGACGATGGCGGTGGTGTTCGACGCGGTCCGGAGCGGGCGGATTTCGCCGGACACCGAATTCACGGTCTCCGAGCACGCCTGGCGCACCGGCGGCGCGCCGTCGCGCACCTCGACCATGTTCGCGGCGCTGAATTCCTCGATCCGCGTCGAGGACCTGATCCAGGGCGTCGTCGTGCAGGCGGCCAACGACGGCTGCATCATCCTTGCCGAAGGGATCGCCGGCTCGGAGGAGAATTTCGTCAAGCTCATGAACGAGCGCGCCGCCGAACTCGGCCTCAAGCGGTCGGTGTTCCGCAACTCGACCGGCCTGCCGGCCGAGGGGCAGGCGGTGACCGCGCGCGAGCTGGTCGGTCTCGCCGCCCATCTATGGCGCGAGTATCCCGAATTCTACCGCTATTATTCGCAGGCCGACTTCACCTGGAACAAGATATTCCAGCGCAACCGCAACCCGCTTCTGGCGCTGAACGTCGGCGCCGACGGGTTGGCGACCGGCTATACCGAGGCGTCCGGCTATGCCATCGCAGGCTCGGCCGAGCGAAACGGCCGCCGCGTCTTCGTCGCCATGAGCGGCATGGACAGCGACAAGCAGCGCGCCGAGGAAGCGCGCCGGCTGATCGAATGGGGCATGCGCGCCTTCGACCGGATGGAGATCTTCGCCGCCGGCGAGGTGGTCGGCGAGGCCAAGACCTATGGCGGCCAGAAATCGGGCGTGGCGCTGCGCGCCGCCGGTCCGGTCGCGATCTTCGTGCCGGTGGCCAACCGCGACCGGCTGGTTGCTCGCATCGTCTATCAGGGGCCGCTGGTCGCCCCGGTCGAGGAGGGCACGCCCGTCGGCGCGCTGAAGGTGTGGATCGGCGACACGATGAGCCAGGAGACCCCGCTCTACGCCGCCGAGAGCGTGGGGCAGGGGCCGCTCCACCGGCGCGCGCTCGACGCGGTCGAGGAATTGCTGATCGGCTGGCTGCGCTGACCGGGCGGGCGTGGCTTTTTCGCCCTGCCTCCCCTATTTGAAGGCATCGGACCCGTCGGAATCAGGCCCCCGAATCAAGCTTGGCGAAAGGTTGGCGTGGCGCGCGGCATCTTCATCACCTTCGAGGGCGGCGAGGGCGCCGGCAAGTCGACGCAGATCGCGCGGCTGGCGGCGACGTTGCGCGAGCGCGGGCATGAAGTCGTCCTCACCCGCGAGCCCGGCGGCTCGCCCGGCGCGGAAGCGGTGCGCCATGTCGTCCTCTCCGGCGCGGCCGAGCCGTTCGGCCCGGCCATGGAGGCCGTGCTGTTCGCCGCCGCGCGCGCCGACCATATCGACCAGGTCATCCGCCCGGCGGTCGTGCGCGGCGCGGTCGTGCTGTGCGACCGCTTCGTCGATTCCAGCCGTGCCTATCAGGGCGTCACCGGCGGCCTCGAGCCGGCCTTCATGCAGGCGCTGGAGCAGGCGACGGTCGGCACGATGATGCCTGACCTGACCGTCATTCTCGATGTCGACCCCGAGGAGGGGATGCGCCGCGCGGCCGCACGGCGCGGCGGGGAGAGCGCCGACCGCTACGAGAAGGAGGCGCTCGACATCCATCGCCGCCGCCGCGAGGCGTTCCTCGACATCGCGCGGGCCGAGCCGGGGCGCTGCGTCGTCATCGACGCCACCCGGCCGCACGCGGTGGTGGAGAAGGCCATCCTCGACGCGGTCGAGGCGCTGGTCGCCCGCCGCAACGCCACGGAGGCCGGCGGCGCATGAGCTTCACCCGTCTTTCGCCCGAGCAGTTCGACACCATCCCCGAGATCGCCGAGCCGGCGGAGAACCCGCTGCTGGTCGGCCATGACGAGGCCGCCGGCCATGTCGCCGCCGCCTATCGCGCCGGGCGGCTGCACCACGCGCTGCTCGTCACCGGGCCGGCGGGAATCGGCAAGGCCACCTTCGCCTTTCATCTCGCCGAGCATCTTCTGCGCCACCCCGAGGCGAGGGTCGCGCCGGAAAGCCTGGCGCCGCGCGATCCGCACTCGGCCCTGTTCCGCCAGATCGCGCAAGGGGCGCATCCGTCCGTCCTCCACCTGACCCGGCCGCTGAACGAAAAGACCAAGGCCTTCAAGTCGGCCGTGACCGTGGACGAGATCCGGCGCATCGGCCGCTTCCTGTCGATGACCTCGCATGACGGAAGCTGGCGCGTCGTCATCGTCGATCCGGCCGACGACATGAACGCCAACGCCGCCAACGCGCTGTTGAAGAATCTGGAAGAGCCGCCGCCGCGCACCCTGTTCGTGCTGATCGCCCATTCGCCCGGCGGGCTTTTGCCCACCATCCGCTCGCGCTGCCATCTGGTGCGGCTGAAGCCGCTGGCGCCGCCGGATCTGCTTTCCGTGCTGGAGGCACTGGATGCCGGCGTGCCGGAAACCGAGGCGGGGCGCGCCGCCCTTGCCGCGCGCGCCGGCGGCAGCGTGCGCGAGGCGCTGCTCTTGACCCGCTATGGCGGCCTCGACATTGCCGGGGCGGTCTCGCGCATCCTCGAGGAAAGCGCGTTTCCCGTCGCCGAGGCGTGGCGGGTGGCCGAGGCGGTCGGCGGTCGCGACGCCGCCGTCCAGTTCGCGATCTTCAACCAGTCGGCGCTGG
>DAOMOI010000157.1:0-5511 GCA_035444225.1 Aquamicrobium sp.
GTTGAGATTCCGATTCAAGCGGTTGCCGCGCCGATTCATCCTTGCGACCTATGTGCCGGAAAACCTTGCCTGAATGCCTGTCCTGTTCACGCGCATACGGGCGAGGGGTTCGCCTACGAGACCTGCCTTTCGCACGTGCGGGGCGGCGAGGGCGCGGCCTGCCGCGCCGGCGGCTGCCTGGCGCGCAATGCCTGCCCGCACGGCGCGGAATGGCGTTATCCGGCCGAGGTGCAGGCGTTTCACCAGCGCGCCTTCGCGGGGCTTTAGCGCCATGGGCGAAGATTTTTCCGCCGGGCACCCAAGGAAACGCCGGCTTGCGGCGTCCAACGGTCGATGATGGCGCCGATGACCGAGGAAGAGGTTTGCGATGCCGCGCTTGCCCGCGATGCGGCCGGCGGCGACCGTGCGGCATTCGCGGCGCTGGTGGAGCGGCATTACGGCTTCGTCTTCCGGCTGGCGTGGCGGTTGACCGGCCATCGGGCCGACGCCGAGGACATCGCGCAGGAGGTGTGCGCGCGGCTCGGCCGCTCGATCCGCACCTATCGCGGCGGCTCCGCCTTCACCACCTGGCTTTACGCCATCGTCGTCAACGCCGCGCATGACGCCGGCCGGCGCGCCGCGCGCGAGGCGGCCAAGGCGCGCAGGCGCTGATCGAGGCGGCCGGGGAGGCGGGCGAAGACCCGGCGGAGGCGCTGTGGGCGGCGGTGCGCGAGCTGCCAGCCAAGCAGCGCGAGGCGGTCACGCTCGTCTATGGCGAGGGCATGAACCATGCCGGGGCGGCCGAACTGATGGGTTGCTCGGAAGCGACGGTCTCGTGGCACGTCCACGAGGCGAAGAAACGGCTGCGGCGGATCGCGGCGGTCGGGGAAGTCCGATCATGACGAATGACGAATTCGACATTCTGCGCGACGCGAAGACGCCGGCTCCCGACGGGGCCGCGAAGGCGCGGGCGCTGGCGACGGCGATGGCCGCCTTCGACGCGGCGGAAAAAAGTGCGGCCGCACCCCAAGGATCGGCGGCCGGCCTTCGTCTCACCGACAGAACGATCCGGTTCTGGAGGGAAATGATGCAGAAGAAACTCGTAGCCATGCCGGCGCTCGCCGGCCTCGTCGCGCTTCCGGTCGCCGGCTATGTCGGCTGGCAGGTGATGGAGGAATTCCGGGCGGCCCGGATGTACGCCGACGCGCTCGTCGAAACCGAGGCGCCGGAGCGCGGCCGCGTGGAAGCGCCGCAGGCTCCGACCGCTCCGGCGATGGAGGAATCCGGGAGCGGCGCGGCGGATACGCTTGCGGCGCAGCCGGCTCCGGCCCCGCAGCCGGATGGGCCTGCCGTCCTTCTCAACCGCACGACGCAGCCGGCTGCCCGCGACCTTCAGGGCGGCGGTGCGCTGGCGAAGCGCATGGCGGTTCCGACGGCGCGCCCCGGCGTGGCGCCGGAGCCTTCCATCACGCGGGAGGACCGCGAGCGGTTCGAGCGTTTCGGCACCAATCCGGTGCGCTCGGCGCTGGAGAATCCGGTCTCCACCTTCTCCATCGACGTCGACACCGCGTCCTATTCCTTCGTCCGCCGTTCGCTGAAGGAGGGCGTCCTGCCCGAGCGCGACAGCGTGCGCGTCGAGGAGATGATCAACTACTTCCCCTATGACTGGCCCGGGCCGCAAAGCGCCGACGCGCCGTTCAACACCACGGTGACGGTGATGCCGACGCCGTGGAACGCCGACACCCGGCTGATGCACGTCGCCATCAAGGGGTACGAGGTCAAGCCGGCGGAAAAGCCGCGCTCGAACCTCGTCTTCCTGATCGACACGTCAGGCTCCATGCATTCGCCCGACAAGCTGCCGCTGCTGAAGACCTCGTTCCGGTTGCTGGTCGATCAGCTCGGGGCCGAGGACACCGTCTCCATCGTCTCCTATGCCGGCAGCGCCGGCACGGTGCTGGAGCCGACGAAGGTTGCCGACAAGGCGAAGATCCTTGCCGCGCTCGACCGGCTCGAGGCGGGCGGCGGCACGGCCGGCGAGGCCGGAATCGAGGAAGCCTACCGGCTGGCGGGCGAATCCTTCGTCGAGGGCGGCGTCAACCGCATCCTGCTCGCCACCGACGGCGACTTCAATGTCGGCCAGACCGACGACGAGGCGCTGAAGCGGCTGGTCGAGGAGCGGCGCAAGGGCGGCGTCTTCCTCTCGGTGCTGGGCTTCGGGCGCGGCAACCTGAACGACGCGATGATGCAGGCGATCGCCCAGAACGGCAACGGCGTCGCCGCCTATATCGACACGCTGGCGGAAGCCGAGAAGGTGCTGGTCGAGGAAGCCTCGTCGTCGCTGTTCACCATCGCCTCCGACGTCAAGGTCCAGGTCGAGTTCAACCCGGCGCGCGTGGCCGAATACAGGCTGATCGGCTACGAGACCCGCGCGCTCGCCCGCGAGGATTTCAACAACGACAAGGTCGACGCCGGCGACATCGGCTCGGGCCATACGGTGACGGCGATCTACGAGATCGTGCCGGCGGACAGCCCGGCGCGGATGATCGACGATTTGCGCTATGGCGAGGCGCGCGAAAGCGAGAGTGTGGCGAAGGCCGACGAATACGCCTTCGTCAAGCTGCGCTACAAGGCGCCGGGCGAGGCGGCGAGCCGGCTGATCGAGACGCCGGTGACGGACGGGAATGCCGTTCCCGCCTTCGCCGGGGCGAGCGAGGACGCGCGCTTCTCGGTCGCGGTCGCGGCCTTCGGCCAGAAGCTGCGCGGCACGGACGCCGTCGCCGACTATGGCTATGATGGGATCATGGAGATCGCTGCGGCCGCGCGCGGGGCCGACCCGTTCGGCTATCGCGCCGAGTTCCTGTCGCTGGTGCGGCTGGCGGCGGCGCTGGAAGGCGGCAGATAGGCTTCACGGGAGGCGGGCTGGAGCGGGCAGCGGGAATCGAACCCGCACCAAAAGCTTGGAAGGCTTTTGTGATACCATTTCACCATGCCCGCAGCCCGGAAATCCCTAGTTTAGCCCGCGTCCGAGGTCAAGGGGCGAGGTGGGGGGGAGAGGTGGGGCACGGCAAGCCGGGCAGGGCCGCTCAGCTTGCCATCACCCGCAGCTCGGGCAGGTCGGTGAGGCCGAGCAGGTCGCGCATCTGCGGCCTTGCCTTGACGAGGTCGTGGATCGAATAGCTTTCGAGCACGTCGAAGAACGCGCCCAGCGCCTTGCGCAGCGCCTCGTTGAGCGAGCACGAATCAATCAGCGGGCAGTCGCTGGCGTCCTTCTCGAAGCACTCGGCCATGGCGAAGTTCTCCTCCGTCACCCGCACCACGTCGAACAGCGTGATCTCGGCCGCCGGCTTGCCCAGCCGCACACCGCCATTGCGGCCGCGCACGGTCTCGACCAGCTTGTGCTCGACCAGCGGCTGGAGGATCTTGAACAGGAACAGCTCCGACACCGAATAGGCGGCCGCGATCTCGGGGATGCGGCTCAGGCGGCCGTCATTGGCCGCGCAATACATCAGGATGCGGATGGCGTAGTTGGTCTGGCGGGTGAGGCGCATGACGAGCCTTTCAGATTCTTGAGCGTGAACGCAATATGACCCATACCTTAGAATAATTCCAGACAGGATTGCAAGAATCTGGAGTGCAATCTTCAACTTTTTATGCGCCGGAACGCCGTCCGTTACGATCGGCGGGCTTGCATTCCATGCTGCAACGCACAATATAGCGACGGACGAGTTGCGACGACTCTGGGAGGACCCATGAGGAGTGCGACATGCAAGGAACGGCAAATGCGGCGGCCGTGCCCCTGAGCGGGCGGATCAGGCTGCTGAGACATTCGGAGCTGCCGCAGTTCAGGGACCACCTGCTGCGGCTGGACGCGACCAGCAGGCGCGACCGCTTCAACGGCCCGACCAGCGACGCGTTCGTTTCATCCTATGCCGAACGCTGCTTCAGGGACGGCACCATCGTCATCGGCTATGTCGATGAGGGCAGGGTCGTGGGCGCGGCCGAGCTGCACGAGCGCCGCGAAGACCCGGAACCGACCGGCGAGATCGCCTTCAGCGTCGAGCGCCATCTGCAACGGCGCGGGCTGGGTGGCCTGTTGTTCGCGCGGCTGGTCGAGAGCGCGCGCGCCTTCGGCTATGAGCGGCTCATCGTCACCACCCACCCGCAGAACGAGCCGATGAAGCGGCTGGCGCGCGGCTTCAACGCCCGTTTGCGCTTCGAGGAGGGCGAGACGGTCGGACTGATCGAGCTGGAGCCGGCGCCGCCGCTGCCGGCGCGCCCGGGCGCAGGCAACCGTCCCGTCCGCGCGGCCGCGATGTAGCTTTCCGCGTTCTTTCGCGTGACGAAGCCGGCGGCGATCCCCACATTGGGCGAGCCGGAATCGGCAATGTGGAAGCACTGGGCGGAAGGACGGAAGATGGAAGCGGCTTATCCCGGCGCGCCCGACGAGAGCGAGCGCGAAAAGCTGCGGGCGCTGCGCCGCACCAAGGCGGTGGCGACGGCGGCGCTGGCGCTGTGCGTCTGCGTGTTCCTGATGGCGCGGGCGTTCGAGCCCTCATATCCGGCGCTTGCCTATGTCGCCGCCTTCGCGGAAGCCGCCGCCATCGGCGGACTGGCCGACTGGTATGCGGTGGTGGCGCTGTTTCGCCGGCCGCTCGGCCTGCCGATCCCGCACACGGCAATCATTCCCCGCAACAAGGACCGGATCGCCGACAATCTCGGCCGCTTCATCGAGGTCAATTTCCTCGCGCCCGCCCCGGTGCGCGACAAGCTGCGGCAGATGGATTTCGCGCTTCTCGTCGCCGATTGGCTGGCCGATCCGCGCCGCGCGGAGGGGCTTGCCCGGTTCACCGTGAAGCTGGTGCCGCAAGCGCTCGCCGCGGCGCAGGGCTCGGGCCTGCGCGATTTCGTCGGCCAGCGGCTCGCCGCCCAGATCGAGAAGGTCGAGCTCGCGCCGCTCGCCGCCGATCTTCTTTCCGCCGTCACCGCCGATCGCCGCCACCAGCGGCTTTTCGACGAGGTGCTGAAGATTTTCGGCGGGCTCCTGCGCGACGAGGAGACGCTGGCCGCGATCCGCGACCGTATCCGCCGGGAATTGCCGACGCTGGCGACGATGTTCCAGGCCGACGCCTATCTGCTCAAGCGCTTCGTCGCCGCGACCGGCACGCTGCTGGCCGGTACAGCACTGATATTCATCAGCATACTATTTGTCGGATTATTAATCTACATTTGGGAAACGGGACGCCGATGCGCGGTTGCTTTAAAGAGAGTTTGATATGGCTGACGCTGGTGACGGTCGCGCTGGGGAGCGGAATCGCCGGTGCGCAAGAGATCCCCGATCCGGCTTTGCTTTTTGATCCACCGGACGAGACGAGCTTGTTCGGTCGCGAGGTGCCAGACATCGGTCTGCGCTACGCAGACGGCAGCAGCGGTCAATTGAGCGATCAGTGGGCCGAGCGCCCGGTGTTCGTCACGCTCGTCTTCTCGCGCTGCGCCGGTATCTGCTCTCCCTATTTGGGGCTGCTGAAGTCGACG
>DAOMOI010000158.1:0-5507 GCA_035444225.1 Aquamicrobium sp.
CGCCGCGCGCTGCACGGCGTTGCGCAGCTCGCGCACATTGCCCGGCCAGTCGCGCTGGGCGATCTCGGCCACGACATGCGGCGGCGGCGGGGCGAAGTCGCGCCGGTAGCGCCCGGCCGCCTCGCGCGCCAGCAGCAGGAAGAGCAGCGCGACATCCTCGCGCCGGTCGGCCAGCGGCGGGATGCGCAGCGTCACCACGTTGAGGCGATAATAGAGGTCGGCGCGGAAGCGTCCGGCCGCGACCTCGTCGGCCAGCTCGGCCTTGTTGGTGGCGATGAAGCGGACGTCGAGCGGGATCGGCTCGTTGGAGCCGAGGCGCACCACCACCCGCTCCTCCAGCACGCGCAGCAGCTTGGCCTGGATGTCGGCCGGCATCGAGCCGATCTCGTCCAGAAGCAGCGTGCCGCCGCGCGCATGCTCGAACTTGCCGTAGCGCGGCCGGAGCGCACCGGGGAAGGCGCCGGCCTCGTGGCCGAACAGCTCGCTCTCGATCAGGCTGGCGGGAAGGGCGGCGCAGTCGATGGCGACGAAGGGGCGGGCGGCGCGGCTACTGATGTCGTGGAGCGCGCGCGCCGCCACCTCCTTGCCGACGCCGGTTTCGCCGACGATCAGCACGTCGGCGTCGGTGCCGGCGAGCGCGCGCAGCCGGTAGCGCAGGTCGATCATCGCCGGCGAGCGGCCGGGCAGCCGCGCCTCGAGATCGTCGCTCTTGCCGGCGGCGGCGCGCAGCAGCCGGTTTTCCAGCACCAGCCCGCGGCGGTCGAGCGCGCGCGCCGTCACGTCGGCGAGGTGCTGGGTGTCGAACGGCTTTTCGATGAAGTCGTAGGCGCCCTCGCGCATGGCGCGCACGGCGAGCTGCACGTCGCCATGGCCGGTGACGAGGATGACGGGCAGGTCGGCGTCGATGTCGCGCACCTTGCCGAGAAGGCTCATGCCGTCCATGCCGGGCATGCGGATGTCGCTGACGACGACGCCGTTGAAGCCGGGCGTGACATAGTCGAGAACGGCCTCGGCCGAGGCGAAATCGCTGACCGTGAAGCCGGCGAGCTGAAGCGCCTGCGCCGTCGAGCGGCGGATCTCGTCCTCGTCGTCGACGAGAAGCACGACGCCCGGCTTCATTCGGCGGCCTCGCGGGCGGGGGGCGCGGCGGCGGCAAGGACGATGGCGACGAGCGTGCCGCCTTCCGCCCGGCGCTCGACGGTGAGCGAGCCGCCGAAATCCTTGACGATGTTGTAGGAGATCGACAGGCCGAGCCCCAGCCCCCTGCCGACGCCCTTGGTCGAGAAGAACGGGTCGAAGATGCGGCCGGCTATCGCTTCCGGCACGCCGGGGCCGCGATCGGCGACGGTGATGCGGACGCGGTCGCCCTCGCGGCGCGCGCCAAGCTCGATCCGGCGCTCGGCGCGCCCCTCGACCGCGTCGGCGGCGTTGGAGACGATGTTGACCAGCACCTGGCTCAGCCGCACCGAGCCGGCATGGACGGTCGCCGCGTCGGGGTCGATGTCGACCACGAGCTCGGCGTCCGCCGCCTTCAGCCGCCAGGCGACGATCTCCAGCGTGTCGCGCACCGCCTCGTCCAGCGACACCGGCCCCAGCTTCTGGTTGGGCTTGCGGGCGAAGTTCCTGAGATGGCGGCTGATCGCGGTCATGCGGTCGACCAGGCTGGCGATGCGCGCGACCGTCTCGCGCGCCTCCTCGACGCGGCCGCGCCCGATCAGCACGCCGGCATTGTCGGCATAGGTGCGCACCGCGGCCAGCGGCTGGTTCAACTCGTGCGACAGCGCCGCCGACATCTGGCCGAGCGCGGCGAGCTTGCCGGCCTGCACCAGATCGGACTGCGTCTTGCGCAGGGCGCGCTCGGTGGCCCGGCGCTCGGCCACCTCCTCCTCGAGCAGCCGGTTGACCTCGGCGAGGTCGGCGGTGCGCTCGGCGACGCGATGCTCCAGCTCCTCGCGCGCCTCGCGCTGGACCTGGAGCCGCTCGGCAAGGCGCGCGCGCCGTTGCAGCCACACGGCCGCGCCCATGGCCGCCAGCGCGACGAGCAGGACGAGCGCGGCAATGGTGGTCAGCACCTGCGCCCGCACGGAAGCCGTGTCGAGCAGCACCTTCACCGTCCAGTCGGCCTCGGGCATCGCCTCGGTCACGGTCAGGTACTGGCGGGTGTCGTTGCGGTCGGCGATCGTCATCAGCTCGTGGCCGGAGGCCGCGCGCAGGCGTGTCACCGGAAGCTGGACCAGCGGCGTGTCGGCATAGCGGCGCGTGGTGGCGGTGCGGGCGAGCCGTTCCTCGGTCAGCGGCTGGATGGCCGAGAACAGCCAGTCCGGCCGGCCGGTCATGAAGACGATGCCTTCCGGGTCGGTGACGACGATCTCGTAGTCGCTGCCGCGCCACGCGCTTTCGATGGCGTCGATGTCGACCTTGAGCACGACGACGCCGGCGATGCCCTCCCGCGCACGGATGGGCGCGCCGAAATAGTAGCCGCGCTTGAACGAGGTGGTGCCGAGCGCGAAGAAGCGGCCCTTGCCGCCGGCGAGCGCGTCGAAGAAATAGGGCCGGTAGCTGAAGTTCTCGCCGATGAAGGTCGGCGTCTGGTCGAAGTTCGAGGCGGCGAGCGTCATGCCGTCGGGCAGCATGATGTAGATGTCCGACGATTCGACCAGGCCGTTGACGTGCTTGAGGAAGCCGTTGATCTCGTCGACCTTGGCCCGATTTTCCGGATAGGTGACGAGTTCCCTGATGTCGGGGTCGTCGGCCAGCAGTTCCGGCAGTTTCTCGTAGCGGGCGAGGTGGCCGCGTAGCGCCGTCACCGCGAGGCCGAGCGTGTTGGCCCCGCGCGCCGCCGCCTGGTCGAGATAGACGGCCGTTGCGTAGCGGTTGCCGAAGCTGGCGATCAGCAGGCACAGAAGCCCGGCCGCGACGGCCAGAATGATCGAATGGCGGCGCCAGAGCCCGTTCATGCGCGCGTTCGCTTCCCCCCGGCCGCTGCGGTTATCTCTCTTTTTCGCTTATAGCGCGGTCGGGGCGACGGAGTCGAATGGCGCGAGGTCGCGGCCCGGGCCTATTTCGCCAGCACGTCGGCCCATTCGGGATGGCGCTTGAACTGGGCGGCGGCAAAGGGGCAGAGCGGCAGGATGGTTTTGCCGGCCGCGCGCGCGTCCTCTACCGCCCGCGCCACCAGCTTCGCGCCGATGCCCTGGCCGCGAAAGGCGTCGGGCACGCCGGTATGGTCGATGATGAGCCGGCTTTCGCCCGAGCGGGTAAAGGTCATCTCAGCCTCGGCGCCGTCGGCGCCGCGCACGACATAGCGGCCCTTGTGGCCGTGGTCTTCCAGTTCGATCGGCAGTTCGGCGTCCATATCCGGCCCTCCTTCAGGTTCCATTCGTCTATCGGGCGAGAAAGGCCTGCGCGGCCGCGATCTCGCCCTGGCGGATCTCGTGCCCGCCATCGTGCCAGAAAATCTCCGTCCGCGCGCCCCGTTGGCCGAGCGTGGCGAGGAGATTTTCCGTCATGTCCGGCGGGCAGATCGGATCGCGGCCGGCCGTCATCAGCACCCGCGTGCCGGCGAGCGAGCCCGCGTCATCGGGCTCGAACGGGATCAGCGGATGCATGAGCACGGCGGCGTCGAACAGGCCGGGCCGGGCGAACAGCATCGAGGCCAATATGTTGGCGCCGTTGGAGTAGCCGAGGCCGACGACCGCCGAGGGCGGGTCTGCGTCGCGGTGGGCGGCGACGAAGGCGGCCATCCTGTCCGTGGCACGGGCGAGGTCGTCCATGTCGTAGACGCCTTCGCCGGTACGGCGGAAATAGCGCGCCGCGCCGTGCTCGGAAACGTCGCCGCGCGGGGCGATCACGCTCGCCGCCGGCATCAGCGCATGGCCCAGGCCGAGGAACTGCGTCTCGTCCGCCCCGGTGCCGTGGAAGACGAACAGCAGCGGCCCGCCGGCCTCGCCCGGTTCGATGCGGTGGATGTAGCTGTCGCGCGCCATCGTCCTCAATCCCGGATCGGCTCGAGATGCTGCTCGATGAACGGCCGCAGGTGCTCGTGCTGGCGCGGCAGCTTCAGCGCCTCGCCGAGATGGGCGGTGTCCTCGTCGCGGTCGAAGCCGGGCTCGTTGGTCGCGACCTCGAACAGCACGCCGCCGGGAGTGCGGAAATAGATGGCGTAGAAATAGTCGCGGTCGATCACCGGCGTCACCTGATAGCCGGTGTCCATCAGCGCCTTGCGCACGGCGAGCTGCCTTTCCCGGTTCTCGACCGCGAAGGCGACGTGATGCACGGAGCCTGCGCCCTGGCGGGCATGGGCGACGAGCGGCAGGGCCTCGATATCGACGATGCCGGCGCCGTTGCCGCCGCCCTTGACCCGGAAGCGCCGCGTCGCGCCGGCGCTGTCGGTCTCCTCATGGTTCATGAAGGCGAGAAGCTCGGCCGTGGCGCCGGCGTCCTGAAGCCGCATCGACACGGAATGGAAGCCGCGAATGGCGGCATCCTCGGCGACGCCGTTGCCGGTCCAGGGCGCGCGCGCATCTCCCTTCGTCTCGACGAGGGCGAAGCCGTCGCCGTCCGGTCCGCTGAAGGCGAGCCGCTTCTCGCCGAACAGCTCCGTGCGTTCGAGGCCGGACACGCCGTGCGCGGCAAGCCGCTCCTCCCAGAAGGGCAGCGCGCCTTCCGGCACGGAAAAGGCGGTCGTGGCGACCTCGCCGGTTCCGGGGTGGCCGCGCGCGGCGTTGGGGAAAGGGAAATAGGTCATCACCGTGCCGGGCGTGCCGGCCTCGTCGGCGTAATAGAGGTGGTAGACGTCCGGCGCGTCGAAGTTCACCGTCTTCTTGACGCGGCGCAGACCGAGCGCGTGGGTGAAGAAGGCGTTGTTCTCGTTAGCGTCGCGGGCGAGCGAGGTAACGTGGTGGAGACCGTCGATCTGGTCGAGCATGGTTGCCGTTCCCTGTTCCATCTGCCGCGCTGGAGGCGGCGTTCGGCCAGAATGTCGGTCAAGACCGGCCCTAGTTAAAGATGCCGTTCGGGCAAAGGTTCGTTCTTTATAAGTGAACGATAAACTGCGCATCGTTCAACGAAAAAGGCCCGCGACGGGCGCGGGCCTTTTCGGAAGCGGCTTCCTAGCGAATGATGAGAAGCTGCTGGTCGCGGGTGTCGGCGAAGGTCGACTCGTCATACTCGGGCTGCGCCTCGAGCTGCTCCTTGGTCAGCGGCGTATAGAGGTGCGTCTTGCCGTCGCCGTCGCGCATGAAGGCGAGGTTGTCGAAGCCGATCGCCACTTCCTTGGCGCCGATGCCGAGGAAGCCGCCGACATCGACGATCACGGCATCGACCTGGCTGTCATCCGACAGGATCACGTCGCCGATTTCGCCGACGTTCTCGTCATTGGCGCCATAGACGGTGGTGCCGACCAGATCCTCGGCCCGCATCTGCTCCATCGGCACCTCGGTCATGGTCGAGCGGTCGATGGCCGACGTGCTGGTGTCGTCGGTGCCGGTCGCCGCCGGGGGCGTCGT
>DAOMOI010000159.1:0-5467 GCA_035444225.1 Aquamicrobium sp.
CGCGCATGTCGCGCCCGGCTCGCCCGCCATGCCGCAGCGGCACGGGTTCATCGCCGCGACCAGCTGGAAGCGGGCCGGATAGGACACGCTGGCATTGGCGCGCGCGATCACGCAGGCGCCGGTCTCCAGCGGCTGGCGCAGCGAATCCAGCGCCTGCGGCGAGAATTCCGGCAGTTCGTCGAGGAACAGCACGCCGTGATGGGCGAGCGAGGCCTCGCCGGGGCGGACCCGCGCGCCGCCGCCGACCAGCGAGGCCATGGTCGCCGAATGATGCGGGGCGCGGAAGGGGCGGCGGTCGGAGAGCCTGCCGCCGGCGATCTCGCCGGCGAGGGACGCGACCATCGAGACCTTGAGCAGTTCGCGCGGCGCGAGCCTGGGCAGGATCGAGGGAAGGCGCTGCGCCAGCATCGACTTGCCGGCGCCGGGCGGCCCGACCATCAGGAGGTTGTGGCCGCCGGCCGCCGCCACCTCCAGCGCACGGCGCGCACCCTCCTGGCCCTTGATGTCGGCGAGGTCGGGCAGGTTGCCGGCGGTTGCATGCACGGCGGGCTCCGGCCGCGACAGCACCTGGACGCCGCGAAAATGGTTGGCGAGAGCGATCAGGCTGCGTGGGGCGAGAATGTCGAGGCCGGGGCCGGCCCATGCGGCTTCCGCGCCGACGCCGTGCGGGCAGATCAGCCCCTTGCCGAGCGCATTCGCCCCGATCGCCGCCGGCAGCGCGCCCGCGACCGGCGCGGTGGCGCCGTCGAGCGCGAGCTCGCCGATCACGACATAGGCGGCGAGCGCGTCATGGGGAATGGCGCCGAGCGCCGCCATCAGGCCGAGCGCGATCGGGAGATCGTAGTGGCTCCCCTCCTTCGGCAGGTCGGCGGGCGCGAGGTTGACGGTCACGCGCTTGGCCGGCATCGACAGGCCCGAAGCATGCAGCGCGGCCTGCACACGCTCGCGGCTTTCGATGACCGCCTTGTCGGCGAGGCCGACGATCTGCATCCCGACCCGGCCCGGCGCCACCATCACCTGGACGTCGACGGGAACGGCCTCGATGCCGTGAAAGGCGACCGTGGCGACACGCGCGATCATGGCTTTCCCCTCCTGTCCCTCCATTCAGATAAGCATCTTTCCCGCTTCCGATCAAGAACATTAAGGGAACAAAAACACGCTGCGGCTGCGGGCAGGTTGTGGCGGGTTGCGCGAGGAGAACGGATGTTCCGGTCCCGTCCGGGAAAAGAACGCGACGAAGGCGGCCGCGATCGCGCGACGCGGCGCTGCGCGAGAAGCGCCCGCGCCCGGCTACTGGACAACGGGCCTCATTCCGGCAAAGAAAGACGGCGACGTTTTAGGCTCTATCCGGGAGGGAAGGACGATCATGCTTGGACTGATGCAGGACTGGCCGCTGCTGTGCCACAAGATCATCGACTATGCGGCGGTCCAGCATGGCGGGCGCGAGATCGTCTCGCGCTCGGTCGAGGGCCCGATCGTGCGCACCACCTATGCGCAGGCGCGGGTCCGCGCGCTGAAGGTGGCGCAGCTGCTGGAGCGCGCGGGCTACGCGCAGGGCGACCGCATCGCCACGCTGGCCTGGAACACGGCCAACCATCTGGAAGCCTGGTACGGCATCAACGGCATGGGCGCGGTCTACCACACGCTCAATCCGCGGCTGTTTCCCGAGCAGATCGCCTGGATCATGAACCATGCCGAGGACAAGGCGCTGTTCGTGGACCTGACCTTCCTGCCGCTGGCCGAGAAGATCGTGCCGCAGGTGCCGACTGTGAGAGAGGTCATCGTCTTCACCGACGCCGCCCACATGCCCGAAACCAGCCTCGCCAACGCCGTCGCCTATGAGGAATGGCTGAAGGGAGCCGATGGCGACTTCACCTGGAAGACGCTCGACGAGCGCGCCGCCTGCGGCATGTGCTACACCTCCGGCACCACGGGCGACCCCAAGGGCGTGGTCTATTCCCACCGCTCCAACGTGCTGCACGCGCTGATCGCCTCGACGCCGAACGCCATGGGCATTTCGGCACGCGACGTGGTGATGCCGGTGGTGCCGATGTTCCATGCCAATGCCTGGGGCCTGGCCCAGAGCGGGCCGATGGTGGGCGCGAAGCTGGTGATGCCCGGCGGGCGCATGGACGGCGAGGCGATCTGGGAGCTGCTCGACAGCGAGAAGGTCAGCTTCACCGCCGCGGTGCCGACCGTGTGGCTGATGCTGCTGCAATATCTGGAGCAGACCGGCAAGACCCTGCCGCATCTCGACCGCGTCGTCATCGGCGGCTCGGCCTGCCCGCGCGCCATGACCGAGAAGTTCGAGAAGAATTACGACGTCGAGGTCATCCATGCCTGGGGCATGACCGAGATGAGCCCGCTCGGCAGCCTGTGCACGGTCAAGCCCGAATATGCCGGCCTGACCGGCGAGGCCCGGCTCGACGTGGCGCAGAAGCAGGGCTTCGCGCCGTTCGGCGTCGAGATGAAGGTCACCGACGACGACAATGCCGAGCATCCGTGGGACGGCAAGACCTTCGGCCGGCTGAAGGTGCGCGGGCCCTCCGTGGCGCGGGCCTATTACGGCGGCGCCGGCGCCGAGCAGTTCGACGACGAGGGCTGGTTCGACACGGGCGACGTCGCCCATATCGACCAGTACGGCTACATGCAGATCACCGACCGGGCCAAGGACGTCATCAAGTCCGGCGGCGAGTGGATCTCGACCATCGACCTGGAAAACCTCGCCGTCGGCCACCCGGACGTCGCCGAGGCCGCGGCCATCGGCGTCGCCCACCCGAAATGGGACGAGCGGCCCCTGCTCGTCGTCGTGCGCAAGGAAGGCAAGGAGACGACGAAGGAGGAGCTTATCGACTTCTTCGCCGGCAAGATCGCCAAATGGTGGATTCCCGACGACGTCGTCTTCGTCGACGAGATCCCGCATACGGCGACGGGCAAGATCCAGAAGACGACGCTGCGCGAGCAGTTCAGGGATTACCGCCTGCCGACGGCCTGAGTTTCACGGGGCCTGCGCGCTCCATACGGTACGGGATTATTCGGGCAAGGCGGCGTCGATGGCGGCATTTCCGAAACGACGCATCTCGCGGATGGCCGAATGGGCGCGCCGCGTCTCGGCCTTTTCGCTGGTGCTTCTCGTCACCGCCGGCGTCGGCCACCGCTACGGGCTGGTCGAGACATACGGCTTCCTGTGGACGCTGGCGCTGGTGGCGGTTCTCGCCCTCGGCGGGCTGGCGCTGGCGGCCGGCGGCTTCGTCCAGCTCTGGCGCCATGGCGCGCGGGGCGGCAAGGCGTCGCTGGCGGCGGCGCTCCTGTCGATCTTCGTGCTCGTTCCCTATGGCGCGGCCGGCTGGCTCTATCTCACCCTTCCGGCGCTGACCGACATCTCCACCGACGTCGAGGAGCCGCCGCCCTTCGCCATCGCCCAGCGCTTCCGCACGCCGCAGATGAACGCGCTCGGGCCGATCACGCGCGAGGCGGCGGCCGCTCAGCTGCGCCACTATCCGCAGGTCGCGGGACGGCGTCTCGACGCGCCGGTCGAGCGGGTTCTGGCCGCGCTCGCCCCGGTGGTCGCCGCGCGCGGATGGCGGCTGCGCGGGCCGATGCCGACCTCGGTGCGCGGGCCTGAAATCCAGCCCGAAATCCTGATCGAGATGGAGGCGCCGAGCTTCCTGATGCGGTTTCCGGCCGATGCGGTGCTGCGCCTGATCGACGAGGATGAGACCACTTTCGTCGACATCCGCATGGCGGCGCGCTACGGGCCGCACGACCTCGGCGCGAATGCCCGCCGCATCACCGCCTTCATGGCCGATCTGGCGGCGGAGCTGGAGCGGCAATCGCTCGAGATCATCGACATCCCGCCGTCGTCAGAGGGGGGTGTAAACCCCGTCGATTGACGGCTCGCCCTCGACGGCGACCACGCCGCGCCCGACGAGGTCCTCCAGATGGGCCAGCACTGAAAGCCCGGCCGCGCCGTGGAGCTGCGGATCGACGTCGCGATAGATCGCCGCCACCATCTCGCGAATCGTCCTGTCGCCCGATCTCAGCCGCTCCAGTATGGCGCGCTCGCGCATCTTGCGGTGGGCCTTCAGCCCGCGCAGGAAGGCGGCCGGCTGCGTCACCGCCCCGCCATGGCCGGGCAGGAAGACGCGGTCGTCGCGGGCGAGCAGCTTGTCGAGCGAGGCCATGTAGTCGGCCATGGCGCCGTCCGGCGGCGCGACGATCGAGGTCGACCACGCCATGACATGGTCGGCGGAGAACAGGATGCCCGTCCCTTCGAGCGCGAAGGCGAGGTGATTGGCGGTGTGGCCGGGCGTGAAGATCGCGCGCAGCGCCCAGCCGTCGCCCTCGACCACGTCGCCGTCGGCAAGCGTGGCGTCGGGCGCGAAGGCGATGTCGCCGCTGGCGTCGAGCGGGTTGATCTCGCCGATGCGCAAGGGCCGCGCCGGGCGGTGCGGCCCCTCGGCCAGCACACGCGCGCCGGTCTCGGCGGCGAGCCGCGCAGCGAGCGGCGAGTGATCGACATGGGTGTGCGAAACGAGGATGTGGCTGACCGGCCGGCCGCGAATCGCCTTCAGCAGCGCGCGCAGGTGGTCCTCGTTCTCCGGGCCGGGGTCGATGACGGCGAGCGTGTCGGTGCCGACGATATAGCTGTTGGTGCCGTGGAAGGTGAAGGCGCTCGGATTGTTGACCGTCACCCGCGCGACGCCCGGCGCGACGGGAACCGCCTCGCCATGGGCGGGTTCGAAGGCCGTGTCGAAGTCGATGCTCATGACGCTACCGTGGCTGGCGGAGGAAAAGAGGGCGAAACGAGTTGCCGCATACCATGGAAGGCCATATAGGGGAAATGATCGAGTTCATTCCGCCTTCCCAATGGAGAAGCCAATGTCCGCAGCCGTACTTTCCCGTCCTCTGGTTTCGCACACGCTGCCCGAGAAGGGCATCGCCCGCTATGCGATGCTGGCGCTTCTGGCCATTTCCGGCACGCTGCTGCTGACGCTCGCGGCCAAGACCAAGGTGGTGCTCGGCCCGGTCGACCTCTATCTCGGCAACTTCGCCGTGCTTGCGCTTGCCGCCGCCTATGGCCGGCGTCTCGGCCTCGCCACCTTCCTGCTCTATCTCGCCGAGGGCGCGATGGGCTTCCCGGTCTTCCAGTCGACGCCGGAGAAGGGCATCGGCATCGCCTACATGATGGGCACGACCGGCGGCTATCTCGTCGGCATGATCTTCGCCACCGCGCTCGTCGGCTGGGCCGCTGACCGCGGCTTCGACCGCAACCCGTTCAAGCTGTTTTCGGTCATGCTCGTCGGTGGCGCGATGATCCTCGCCTTCGGCTTCGCCTGGCTCGCCACGCTGATCGGCGCCGAGCAGGCATGGCAGTTCGGCGTCGTGCCGTTCATCGTGCCCGACATCGTCAAGGCCGCGCTCGCCGCCTCGCTGATCCCGGCCGTCTGGGCGCTGTTCGCCCGCC
>DAOMOI010000160.1:0-5454 GCA_035444225.1 Aquamicrobium sp.
CCGCCGGCGCGTCCTCGGCCGGACGCTCCTCGCCCTTTTTGTCGCCGAAGGAAAAGATCTTCTTGATGAAGCCGAAGGCCATGCCGTGCCGTCTCCCGCGTCAGGCCGCCTGCGCGGCGACGCGCGCGGCGGTCAGCTTGTCGCCGTCATGGCCGGAGACCGTCACTTCCGCGATCTCGCCCGGCCGGCCCTCGCCAAGCGCCGTCATGACGAAGCCCTCGGTGCGGCCGATGCCGTCCTGTTCGACCAGCACGCGCTGGCGGCTGCCGACGAGGCCGTCGAGATATCGCCGATAGGCGCGCTCGCCCGCCTCGCGCAGCCTTGCCGCGCGCTCCTTGACGACCCGGCGCTCGACCTGCGGCATCCGCGCCGCCGGCGTTCCCTCGCGCGGGGAGAACGGGAAGACATGCAGATGCGTCAGCCCGCATTCCTCGACGATTTTCAGCGAGTTCTCGAACATCGCCTCGGTCTCGGTCGGGAAGCCGGCGATGATGTCGGCCCCGAACACGATGTCGGGGCGCAGCCGTCGCACGTCTTCGCAGAAGCGGATCGAATCGTCGCGCAAATGCCGCCGCTTCATGCGCTTCAGCACCATGTCGTCGCCGGCCTGAAGCGAAAGGTGGAGATGCGGCATCAGCCGCTTCTCGGTCGCCAGCATCTCCATCAGCTCGCCATCGGCCTCGATGGAGTCGATGGAAGACAGGCGCAGGCGCTCGAGGTCCGGCACCTGCCGCAGCAGCGTCCTGACCAGCCGGCCGAGGCGCGGCGCGCCCGGCAGGTCGCCGCCATAGCTGGTCAGGTCCACGCCCGTCAGCACGACCTCGGCATACCCGTTGCCGACGAGGCGCTCGACCTGCTCGACCACGCCGCCCATCGGCACCGAGCGCGAATTGCCGCGGCCGTAGGGGATGATGCAGAAGGTGCAGCGATGGTCGCAGCCGTTCTGCACCTGCACGAAGGCGCGCGCCCGGCCCTCGATGGCATCGACCATGTGCGAGGCGGTTTCCCGCACCTCCATGATGTCGTTGACGCGCACCTTCTCGAACAGGTTGACGCCGAAATCGGGCAGCGCGCGGTAGGAATGGCTCTTCAGCTTCTCTTCGTTGCCGAGGACGAGATCGACCTCCTCCATGGCGGCGAAGCCGGACGGGTCGGTCTGCGCCGCGCAGCCGGTGACGATGATGCGCGCGGCCGGGTTGGCGCGCCGCGCCTTGCGGATCGCCTGCCTTGCCTGTCGCACCGCTTCGCCGGTAACGGCGCAGGTGTTGACGATGACCGCTCCGCCTTCGAGCGCGTCGAGGCCGGCGGCATGCGCCTCGCGCCGCATCACCTCCGACTCGTAGGCATTGAGCCGGCAGCCGAAGGTGACGACGTCGATGCCGTTCCGTACGCCTCCGCTCATGCTGCGCCCTCGATGTCGCGCTCCCATGCCCCGGTCTCGGGGTCGAGCCGGCCGGAGAACTCCCATTCGGCCGGGCCGGTCATGATGACATGGTCGTCGGCGCGCCAGTCGATGACGAGCTTGCCGCCGCTCGGCGCCGTCACGGTCACGGTGCGGCCGGTGCGCCCGGTGCGCGCGGAAGAGACGGCCGCCGCGCAGGCGGCCGAGCCGCAGGCCAGCGTCAGCCCCGCCCCGCGCTCCCAGGTGCGGATGGTCATGGCGTCGCGCGCCGTCACTTGCGCGATCGTGATGTTGGCGCGCTCGGGAAAGATCGGGTGATTCTCGAGCAGCGGCCCGAACTTGGCGAGGTCGTAGGACCACACGTCGTCATCGACCCAGAAGATCGCATGCGGGTTGCCCATCGAGGCGACGGAGGGCGAATGCAGCACCGGCGCGTCGATCGGGCCGATCTGAAGCTCGATGGCGCGCGTGTCGCGGAACTCCTCGGCGAGCGGAATATCCTGCCAGCCGAAGCGCGGCCGGCCGAGATCGACCGAGATCGAGCCGTCCTCATGCTCCGTCGCGTTGAGGATGCCGGCGACCGTCTCGAAGGTGAAGTCCTTCCGGCCCGTCTCGGCGGCGAGCGCGGCGACGACGCAGCGCGTGCCGTTGCCGCAGGCCTGCGCGAGGGAACCGTCGGAATTGACGATCTCGATATAGGCGTGCGTGCCCGGCGTGCGCGGGTCGTGGATCGCCATGATCTGGTCGAAATGCGTCGCCTTGTCGGCGGCCAGCGCCCGCGCCGCCGGGGCCGTGACCCGGCCCGCGCGCCCGCGCATGTCGGCGACGATGATCTCGTTGCCGATCCCGTTCATCCGGGCGAAGGGGATGCGCTGGCTCATGCGCTGCTATATGGCGGAAACGGCGGGCGATTACCAGTGTCGCGAGCGGCGCCGTCTGGAACGCTTTCTTAACCACGGGCGTTGGATTCTTCAAATGATCGCCCTATTCTGGCGCTTGAAGGGACTCGATACGGCCTGTGGGCGCCCCGCCCCGACGGAGGGACTTGAATGACTTTAAGGACTGGCGGCATCGTCGTCGCAACCTCGCTGATGGCGCTGGCTTTGGCCGGCTGCCAGAGCGACCGCTTCTCGCGCATCGACTCCGGACCCGCGCCGCTGTCGCCCGCCCCCGCCGGCACGGTGACGGCGGGCCAGCTTCCGCCTCCGGTCCAGCCCGGCACCACCAACCCGTCGCAGTTTCCCGAGGCGCCCGGCACGGCCGGCGGCGAGCAGCCGGCCGACGGCCAGCAGATCGCCTCGCTGGAGCAGAATGCCGCCGACATCACCGCCGGCGGCGTCGCCGGGGTCTGGAACGCCTCCGTCTCCGGCCAGAGCTGCCGCATCGCCACGCCGCAGACCCGCTTCGGCCAGGGCTTCCGCGCCGGGCCGCTGCGCTGCCCCTCTCCCCTCGACGGCGTCAAGTCGTGGAACGTCTCGGGCAAGCAGCTCGCGCTCTACGACGAAAGCGGCAACGTGCTCGCCAGGCTCTATTCGTCGGGCGGCAGCCGCTTCGACGGACAGACCAGCTCCGGCCAGCCCGTCTCGCTCTCGCGCTAGTCCCGCCTTCCCGCGGCCCCCCAGGACCGATCCGCATCCATGTCCTCCTATGACGGGCTGTCGCCCTTCCGCACCGTCCGTCAGGCCTACGACCATCTGGAAGAGACCGGCGCCATCGGCCGCGATCCCGCCCAGATGGACGTGGTCGCGGCGCTCGACAAGCTGATCGAGGAGCTTTCCGCCAAGCGTCTCGCCGCCAAGAAGAGCGCGCTCGGCTGGCTGTTCGGCAGGAAGCGGCCGGCGCACGAGCTGGTCAAGGGCCTTTACGTCCATGGCGAGGTCGGCCGCGGCAAGACCATGCTGATGGACCTGTTCTTCGGGCTGGTCCCGGTGCGGCGCAAGCGCCGCGCCCATTTCAACGACTTCATGGCCGACGTCCACGACCGCATCCAGAAGCACCGCGAGCGGCTGAAGCGCGGCGAGGTCAAGGAGGCGGACCCGATCCCGCCGGTGGCGAAGGCGCTGGCGGAAGAAGCCTGGGTCCTGTGCTTCGACGAATTCACCGTCACCGACATCGCCGACGCCATGGTGCTGTCGCGGCTGTTCTCGGCCCTGTTCGACGAGGGCGTGGTGCTGGTCGCCACCTCCAACGTCGCCCCGCGCGACCTCTATCGCGACGGACTGAACCGCGGCCTGTTCGAGCCGTTCATCGGCATCCTTGAGCGCCATGCCAAGGTGCTGAACCTCGACGGCCCGACCGACCACCGCCGCCGCCGGCTGGAGCGGATGCAGGTCTACATCACGCCGCTGGACGACGACGCCGACCGGCGGATGGACGAGGCCTGGAGCGCCGCCACCTCGGGGCGCGCCGTCCACGAGGACCGGATCGCGCTGAGGGGCCGCGAGATCGTCATCCCGCGCGCGGCCGGCGCGGCCGCCCGCTTCACCTTCACCGAGCTGTGCGGCGCGCCGCTCGCCGCCCGCGACTATCTCGCCCTTGCCGCCCGTTTCGACACGCTGTTCCTCGACCACGTCCCGGTCATGGGCCAGGACCGGCGCAACGAGGCCAAGCGCTTCATCCTGCTGGTCGACACGCTCTACGACAACCGCGTGCGGCTGGTGGCGAGCGCGGAAGGCCCGCCCGAGGCGCTCTACACCGGCACGGTCGGCACGGAACGGTTCGAGTTCGCCCGCACCGCCTCGCGCCTGACCGAGATGCAGAGCCGCGAATGGCTGGAGAGCGCCCGCCGTCCCGACGCCGCCGAATGATCGCGGGCCCAACCGAGGCCGCTTTTCTCCTCGCGCTGGCCGCCACGGCGCACAATGTCGAGGAGATGATCTGGCTGCCGAGCTTTCCCCATCCGCCGGCGCTTCGCTGGGACGTTTCGCCCCGCGCCTTCCGCTTCGCCGCGGCCGCGATCACGCTGGTCTTCTGGGCCGCGGCGCTGGCGCTCGCGTCCGGCGTCCCGACATTGGAGCCGGTCGTCGCCGGCTTTGCGCTGGCGGTGATCGTCAACGCCTTCCTGCCCCATCTCGCGCTCACCGTCATCCTGCGGCGCTATCATCCCGGCACCGCCAGCGGCCTGCTGCTCGTCGTCCCGGCGGCGCTACTTTATCTGGTGACCGTCGATGCATCGCAGCGCATCGGCGACCCGGCCTTTCTGGCATGGGCCGCCGCCGGCGCGGCGGGATTGGCGGCCGCGGTGCCGCTTCTCCTCGCGCTCGGCAGGCGGCTTGGCTAGAAAGCCGGCAGCCGGCTGTTAAATTCTTACGTTTACGTAAGACAAATTCTGCTTAAACATTTGAAATTGCTTGTCCGGCAAGAAACGGTTGAGTTTTGACGCCTATCCGTCTATGCGAAACTCCGATCCGGGCGGCCTCCCGTGCCCGGGTGAGACGTCTCGGCACCATCTTTTCATGCCGGCGCGGCGACGGACCGGCACTCGCAAGGGAATCCAAATCCATGGCTCGAAACAAGATCGCCCTCATCGGCTCCGGCATGATCGGCGGCACGCTCGCTCATCTGGTCGGCTTGAAGGAACTCGGAGACGTCGTCCTGTTCGACATCGCCGAAGGCGTGCCCCAGGGCAAGGGTCTCGACATCGCCCAGTCCTCGCCGGTCGACGGCTTCGACGCGCGCTACACCGGCGCCAACGACTATTCGGCGATCGAGGGCGCGGATGTCTGCATCGTCACCGCCGGCGTGCCGCGCAAGCCGGGCATGAGCCGCGACGACCTTCTCGGCATCAACCTCAAGGTGATGGAGCAGGTCGGCGCCGGCATCGCGAAATATGCGCCCAACGCCTTCGTCATCTGCATCACCAACCCGCTCGACGCCATGGTCTGGGCGTTGCAGAAGTTCTCCGGCCTGCCGAAGAACAAGGTGGTCGGCATGGCCGGCGTGCTCGATTCGGCGCGCTTCCGCCTGTTTCTCGCCGAAGAGTTCAAGGTCTCGGTCGAGGACGTCACCGCCTTCGTGCTCGGCGGCCACGGCGACACCATGGTGCCGCTGAC
>DAOMOI010000161.1:0-5449 GCA_035444225.1 Aquamicrobium sp.
CGGTCCGGCTGCGCCGGGGGCCGTTCCCCGTCGCCCGCCGTCCGCCGCTCCTCGCCGCCGGACGCCCCCCGCATCGGCGTTCCGGTTACCGCTCCTTCGTCCGCCGGGGCGGGATCGACCTTGCCCCTGCCTTCCGGCGCGCGCTGGACATCCTGACGCGACTGCGGGGCGGCAGGGATGGCCGCCGCCGTTGCGTCGCCGTCCGATATGGTGGGGAAGGCGTTGGCATCCTGCTCCGCCATATCGTCGCTGCCACGGGTCGGGGGCGCGGCTTGCGGCCCCTCGACCGGAGGAAGCGCGATCGCGTCGTCGGCAGCCGTTTCCATGTCGGGCGCGGCCGGCATCCGCAGCGCCAGCCGGTCGCCATGGGGGCCGAGCCTCCACGGGCGCGGGTCCTCGCCCGCGTCGCCATTGCGGCGCGGCGGCGCGGCTTTCCCCTTGCCGGCAAGCGCGGCGTCGAAGGCGCCCGCCGCCTCCTGCGCGGCCTTGCCGCCGCCGCGCTCGCCGCCGCGCGGGGGGAGCGGCGCCAGCCCCAGGGCAACATCCATCGTCATGGCTTGCTCTCCTCCAGGAGCCTGTCGATCTGTTCCAGCCGCGCGCGGGCCGAGAGCACGAGCGGGTCCTTCTCCTCTTCCTGCGCAACCGGCGCGGCCGGGCCATCGACCGGAGCGACGACCTCGCTGGCGACGGCGCGGGCGGCTTCCAGAAGGGCTCGGTCGCCGGCCGACAGAAGCGAGGCGTCGAGCTTGCTCAGTCGCGCGAGAACCTCGGCGACGGTCTCCGACGTCACCGACGAGATACTGGCGTAAAGCTCGCCGCGCGTGTCGCGCGCATCGGCTGTCCCGAAGGCGTCGTCGGCGCGCGCATGGCGCGAGGCGAAGGCGAGGAGCTCGGCGTCGCCGTCGATCGCCGCGCGGCGGGCGAGCCTCAGATAGACCGTGCGGGCCTGCTCGGGCGTCATCCAGGCGACGGCCTGCTCGACGCGGGGCAGGTCGAGGCGATCCTTCAGCGACATCAGGCCGGAAACGAAGGTCTCGGCGAACTGGGCGGCATAGGGCGAGCGCAGGAAGCGCCGCGCATACTGCTCGGCGCCGCGCATGAAACGGTCGGCGTCGCCTTCCGTCACCGCCAGCGCCAGCGTGCGCCGCAGCGCCGCCTCCTCGACCAGCGTGCCGGGGGCGAGCAGCCGCGCGCGGTCGAGCAGGCGCAAGCCGGCGCGGGCGTCGTCGTTGGCGACGACCGAGCCCTTGACCAGCGCGAGGAAGGCGGCGACCTCTCGTGCGTGGGCATCGGGCTCCACCGTCGCCATCGCCTCCCGCGCGGCCGCGACATCGCCGGCGAGATAGCGCAATATGCCGGCGGTGGCGGCGCTGTCGGCCTCGTGCATCGATAGGCCCTCGAGGCTGGCGGCGACGGTCGCGGGGTTGCCGCCGCTCATCGCGTAGATCATCAGCGCGTCGAAGTTGCGCCGCTCGGCGAATTCGCTGCCGTCGGCCTCGCGGAAGCGCGCGTCGATCAGCTCGAGCAGCTTGTTCTGCATCGGCAGCGCGGCGTGGTCGCCGCCGGCGATGCGGTCCTGCACCAGTTCGAGCGAGCGCACCATCTGATAGGGCTGGAGGCGGCCGGCTCCATCCTCGGCGCGCGCAACCGAGGCGGCGAGGACGGCTGCCGCCATCGCGACCGGGATGCGCGCGCGTGCTCTCACCCGCCCGTCTCCAGGAAGATCTCGATGCGGCGGTTGACGCTGGCGAAGGGATCGTCGGCGACCTTCAGCTGCCGGTCGGCGAAGCCGGCGACCTCCCTGATGCGGGTTTCGTCCATGCCGGCCCGCGCCAGCATGTAATAGGCGGCGTGGGCGCGGGCGGTCGAAAGACGCCAATTGTCGTAGGCGGCGTTGCGGAAGGGCCGGCCGTCGGTGTGGCCGTTGATCCTGATCCTGCCCTGCTGGCCGTTCAGCGCCGCGGCGATCTTCTCCATCGCCAGAACCAGCTCGCCCTTCGGCACCGCCGACCCGACCTCGAACATGCCGAAATCGAGTTCGTCGGTGACCGAGATCAGCACCCCGCCCACCTGCGCCGTGACCGAGATGGCGTCGTTCAGCGCGGAATCGCGGCCGAACGCCTCGGCGATGCCGGCGCGCAGCTCCTCGGCGACGCGCTCGACGCGGGCTTCGGGCGCGATCTCCTCCGGTGTGAGCAGATCGGTCTGCGCCTGCGGCTCCACGGGCGCATCTGTGGCTTGCGCCTCTATCCCGGTCGTCGCTTCCTTCTTCTCGGCCTCGCCGTCGCGGCCGCGGCGGAAGACGTCGAGCTCGGCGTCGTCCTCGACGCGCGCGATCTCCTGCGACCAGAAATCCGGCGCGAACGGGTCGCGATAGGATTCGCCGCCCTCGGCGCCGGTGGCCGGGCCGGAGGTCTGCGCGCCGCCGTCGCCCTTCTCCGACACGTTCTGAAGCGTCGCCGTCTGGGCGGCGATCTCGGCCAGAACCGCGTAGGGGTCGGAGAACAGGTGCTGGTCGGAGGTCTTGTGCGTGTCCTCGGTGGCGAGCGAGTGGGCGAACTGGCCGGGCGCGTCCTCAGGCTGCGGCGCGTTGCGCGAGGTGTCGCTGGGCGACGGCTCGGGCGGGGTCTCCTGGCCGGGATCGTCGATGCCCTTGCGGGCGGGAGACTTGTCGACCAGCGTCATCGGGTTGAAATAGCTGGCGATCGCCGCCTTGGTCTGATCGCTGGTGGCGTTGACCAGCCACATCACCAGGAAGAAGCACATCAGCGCGGTCATGAAGTCGGCGAAGGCGATCTTCCACACGCCGCCATGGTGGCCGTCCTCATGGTCGCCGCCGTGGCGACGGACGATGATGATCTCGCGCTTGCCTTCCTCGGCGTCGAAGGTGCTCATGCCAGGATCTCCGCAAGAGCGGCCGACCATTCGGCAAGGCGCGTCTCATAGATGCTTTCGTCGATGGTGACGGAAAGGTCGAAGTCGGGGCTTTCCATGAAATCGAACTGACCGGCATGGCCCGGCAGCTGCTGCTTCAGCGCCTCGAACAGCGGCAAATTGCCGTGGACGCGGATGCGCACGGCCTCGCCGTCGCGCAGCGCCTCGCGGATCAGGCCGGCGAGGCGGCCGATGGAGCGGTCACGCAGATCCTCGCTCACGATGGCGCCGAGGATGCGCGAGGCGACCATGCCGGTCGATTCGGCCAGCCGCGCCTCCATCTCGGCGAAGCCGGCGTCGATCTTCGCCGACGCCTCTTCGGCGAAACGCTGCTGCAGGCGCGCGACTTCCTCGGCGTGCAGTTCCTTTTCCGCGCGCAGCGCCTCGTCATGCTCGCGCGCGAGGCGCTCGGCGAGCGCCTGCTCGGCCGCCGCCACCGCCTCCGCGATCAGCGCGTCCACATCGACCGTCGGCGAGACATTACAACGGCCGTTCATCGCCATCGGCAGAAAATCGACGATGGCGGCGGTCTCGGCGGCCTCGGCCATCGCGCCGGCGGCGAATGCACCGGCGGAGCCGGACGGGCCCGCTCCGAAATCCTTCAGCGCGTCGGCCAGCGACAGGCCCCTCGTCATGCCGCCGCCTCATGCGCGTCGGGCTTGGCCCATTTGCGCAGGATCATCGCCGAACGCTCCTCGTTCAGATCGACCATCTGCGCCAGCCGGTCCTGCGGCGCGGGCTTGATCTTGAAGCGGATGTCGTCGGCCATGTGGTCGGGGAACGGGCTGGCGAAGGGGCTGGCGCCGTCCTCGCCGGCCGCGAGCGGGTCGGGAAGCTGGAGCGAATCCAGCGGGTTGGGCAGCGAAAGCTGGAGATCGCCGAAATTCATGTCCTCGGCCCCCTCCTTTTTGCCGGTGACGGCGGCGACCAGCGGCTTGAGGCCGAACCACGAGATCAGGAACACGACGACGACGAAGGCGAGCGCGTTGATCATGGTGCCGGCGTGGCGGGCCGCGCCTTCGAGGAAGCCCGGCGCCGCCATCTCGGTGCCAGCGATGCCGTCGATGAACTCCACCGACGAGACGTTGACGACGTCGCCGCGCGCGCTGTCGAGGCCGGCGGCCGAGGCGACCAGCTTCTCGATCTCGGCGATACGCTCGGCGATGTGCTCGGGCGTGGCCTCGGCCCCGAGCACGGCGGCCAGCCGCTCGCGGTTGACGACGACGGCGATGGAGAGCCGCGACACCGAATAGCCGTTGGAAACCGTGGCGATGCGCTTGGAGTTCATCTCGTAATTGGTGGTCTCCTCGCGGCGCTCGCGCTGCTCGGACGAGGCCGGGCCCTCGCCGGCGCCCAGCTCCTCGTCGGGCAGGTTCTGCTGCACGGTGGCGGGCGGCGCTGCCTGGCGCTGGTTGGCCTGGTCGTTGGCGCGCACGATCTGCACCGACCGCTCGACGCGCGATTCGGGGTCGAAGATCGTCTCCTCGATCTGGCGCATGTCGGTGTTGACCTCGGCCTTGACGCTGGTGCGGAAGTTCTCGTGGCCGAGATAGGGCGCGAGCGCGCGGCGGATGTTGTCCTCGATCTGGCTCTCGACGGTGCGCTCGATGGTCAGCGAGCGGGTGGCGCTGTTGTTGTTGGGGTCGTCGCCGGCGGCGAGCAGGTCGCCCGAGGCGTCGAGCACGGTCACCTTGTTCGGCGTCAGGCGCGGCACGGCGGCCGAGACGAGGTGGCGGATGGCGAGCGCGGCCTTGATGGCGTCGGTGCCGCCGGCGCGCACCACGACCGAGGCGGTCGGCGCCTGCTCCTCGCGGCGGAAGGAGGCGCGCTCGGGCATGACGATGTGGACGCGCGCCGACTTGATGCCGGCGATGGACTGGATGGTGCGGGCGATCTCGCCTTCCAGCGCGCGCACGCGCGTCACTTCCTGCATGAAGGAGGTCAGGCCGAAGGAGCCGACATTGTCGAACAGCTCGTAGCCGGCATTGCTCGACGTCGGCAGGCCGCGCTCGGCCAAAAGCATGCGCGCCTGTCCGGTGCGGCCCGTCGGCACCATCACCGCCGTGCCGTCGCTGGAGACGTCGTAGCGGATGCCGGATTCCGACAGGACGAGGCCGATCTGGCCGACATCGTTGCGGTCGAGGCCGACATAGAGCGTCTCGTAGGCCGGCCGGTTGAGCCAGATCGAGGCGGTGAGGACCACGGCGACGATGATGGCCGCCGCCCCGCCCATCATGGCGAGGCGTCGGGGGCCGAGGCTGCGGAGATTGTCGAGGATGGACTTGATCTGCTCAGGCAAAGCTTCATGCTCCGGGACTGGAAGACCCAGGATACGGCGCGAAGCTTGCGCGAAAATGGCATCGGGCCGCCCCGCGAGGGGCGACCCGAAAGGCCGGGCTTGAAGCCGGATGCTAGCTGCGGAACAGCGACAGGATGTTCTGGGCGTTGCCGTTGGCGATGGACAGCGCCTGGATGCCGAGCTGCTGCTGGACCTGAAGCGCCTGGAGGCGGGTGG
>DAOMOI010000162.1:0-5442 GCA_035444225.1 Aquamicrobium sp.
CGTCATGGACGTGCTGGTCGAGAAGCCCGGCCGCCAGCCCGGCCAGATCGTCGGCCGCTCGCCCTGGCTCCAGCCGGTGATCGTTGATGAAACGGCCGGGGAAATCGGCGACATTGTCAGGGTGCGAATCACGAAGACGGGTCCGGCCAGCCTCTTTTCCG
Organism: Aquamicrobium sp.; assembly: GCA_035444225.1. Lineage (GTDB taxonomy): Bacteria > Pseudomonadota > Alphaproteobacteria > Rhizobiales > Rhizobiaceae > Aerobium. The sequence continues at coordinate 162 of DAOMOI010000162.1, forward strand.
AGCCGGCCTGAGGAGGGCGAAGTCCTGAAAAGGAGAGACGCTTGAGCGCCGAAACAGGCCTGAAAGCCGCCGCGCCTTCGGGGGCGTCGGACATCGCGCATATCGTCCTGACCTTCGACAACAACAAATATGCGAGCGCGCTCTACGGCCAGTTCGACGAGAACCTCGCCCGCATCGAGAAGAAGCTCGGCCTCGACCTCCGCTCCAAGGGCAACCAGCTCTCGATCAGCGGCGACCCCGTCGCGGCCGAGCAGGCGCGGCGCGCGCTCGACTATCTCTACGGCCTGCTCCAGAAGGGCCACGAGTTGTCGCAGTCGGAAGTCGACGGCGCGATCCGCATGGCGGTCGCGGCCGACGACCAGCTGACGCTCCCGACCATGGAGCGCAAGGGCAAGGTCGCGGCGGCGCAGATCACGACGCGCAAGCGCACCATCTATGCCCGCTCCGCCAACCAGGACGCCTATATGCGCGCGCTGGAGCGGGCCGAGCTGGTGTTCGGCATCGGCCCGGCCGGCACCGGCAAGACCTATCTCGCCGTCGCCCACGCGGCGATGATGCTCGAGCGCGGCATGGTCGAGCGCATCGTGCTGTCGCGCCCGGCGGTCGAGGCCGGCGAGCGGCTCGGCTTCCTGCCCGGCGACATGAAGGAGAAGGTCGATCCTTACTTGCGCCCGCTCTACGACGCGCTCTACGACATGATCCCGGCCGACAAGGTCGAGCGCGCCATCGCGGCCGAGGTGATCGAGATCGCGCCGCTCGCCTTCATGCGCGGGCGCACGCTGCGCAACGCCGCCATCATCCTCGACGAAGCCCAGAACACCACGCCGATGCAGATGAAGATGTTCCTGACCCGCCTCGGCGAGGGCGGGCGCATGATCGTCACCGGCGACCCGTCGCAGATCGACCTGCCGCCCAACACCCGCTCCGGTCTGATCGAGGCGTTGCAGGTGCTGCATGGCGTGCCCGGCATCGTCACCGTGCGCTTCGGCGACGCCGACGTCGTGCGCCATCCGCTGGTGGCCGAGATCGTCCGCGCCTACGACCGCCATGCCGGCGAGGTTGCCCATCGCGAAAGCGACGCGCCCTGATGGAGATCGACATCGCCGTCGAGGCCGGCGGCTGGGCCGATGAGGACGCCCTGCATGCCCTTGCCGCGCGCGCGACCGACGCGGTGTTCGCCGAACTGGCGCAGGCGGTGCCGGAGGGCGCCGAGCTTTCGCTGCTGTTCACCGACGACGCCCATATTCGAGAGCTGAACCGCGACTGGCGCGGCAAGGACAAGCCGACCAACGTGCTCTCCTTCCCCGCCTTCCCGACCAGGCCGGGCGACGCGGTGCCGCCGATGCTGGGCGATATCGCGCTCGCCTTCGAGACCGTGACCGCCGAGGCGGCACTGGAAGAAAAGCCCTTCGATCACCATCTTACCCATCTGATCGTGCACGGCCTCCTCCACCTTCTCGGCCACGACCACGAGGACGAGGCGGAAGCCGAGGCGATGGAGGCGCTGGAACGCGCCGCGCTGGCAAGGCTTGCCATTCCCGATCCGTATGGGTAACAGAAAAACGGTCCAACGATCTGGACCCGCGACTTGGAAACGATGAACGAGAACGCACATTCAGCCGCGCTTGCCGAGCAGGGCGGCGAACAGGGTTCCGGCCAGTCTTCTGGCCAGCCGTCCGGCCAATCGGGCGGCCAGTCGGCCGAGCCCCCAAGTACGACCGCCGGAAGAGCCGGCGCCCGCCCGACCTTCTTCGACCGCATCAAGGCGCGCCTGAAGCCGCGCAACGGCTCCTCGCTGCGCGAGGATCTTGCCGACGCGCTTTCCGACCGCACGGCCGAAACCCCCGAATTCTCCGCCGGCGAGCGGGCGATGCTCAACAACATCCTGCGCCTGCGCGAATTGCGGGTCGAGGACGTGATGGTGCCGCGCGCCGACATCGAGGCCATCGACCTGTCGACCACGCTCGGCGATCTCCTGACCCTGTTCGAGGAGTCGGGCCGCTCGCGCATGCCGGTCTATCACGAGACGCTGGACGACCCGCGCGGCATGGTCCACATCCGCGACATCGTCGCCTACATCACCCGCGTCGCCAAGCAGAAGCGCGGCCGCGGCGCGAAGAAGCCCGTGCCCGGCGCCGGCCCGCTCGACCTCGCCAATGTCGATCTCTCCAGGCCCGTGGGCGATCTGTCCATGGTGCGGCCGATCCTGTTCGTGCCGCCGTCGATGCTGGCTTCCGACCTGATGGCGCGCATGCAGGCCGAGCGGCTGCAGATGGCGCTGGTGATCGACGAATATGGCGGCACCGACGGGCTGGTCTCGCTGGAGGACATCGTCGAGATGGTGGTCGGCGACATCGAGGACGAGCATGACGACGACGAGGCGTTGATCACCCGCACGGGCGACGGCGTGTTCGTGGTCGATGCCAAGGCCGAGATCGAGGACGTGGCCGAGGCCATCGGCGAGGCATTCGCGGCCGGCGAGCATGCCGAGGACGTCGACACCATCGGCGGCATGATCTTCAACACGTTGGGCCGCGTGCCGGTGCGCGGCGAGGTGGTGCAGCCGATCCCCGGCTTCGAGTTCCACGTGCTCGACGCCGATCCGCGCCGGGTCAAGCGCGTGCGCATCGTCCAGGCGGGCGAGCGCCGCCGGCGCCCCGCGCGCGGCGAGGACGCGCACCCATCCGCCGGGAAGCCGGCCGGAGACGCCGCCGCTTGAACCCGTTTCGCCGGCAGGACTTGTCCTAGCTCAAACCGCCGTGCAGGATTTCGTGCTTTCCTATGGGAAGGACGTTTCTGTGCCAGCCGGGGAGACCGAACACATGTACAAGCACATTCTCATCGCCACCGACGGATCGGAGCTTGCCGCCAAGGGCGTGGAGCACGGCATGGCGCTCGCCGGGCCGCTCGGCGCCAGGGTCACGGTGCTGACGGTGACCGAGCCGCTGAAGTCGCGCGCCGCGCAGGCGGCCATCGCCGGCGGCGTGCGCGATCCGGTGGCGCGCTACGACCAGGCCATCGACGAGACGATGAAGGAGCGTTTCGCCGAGATCGAGAAGCGCGCCGAGACCCATGGCGTCAAGGTCGACCTGATCCACGAGATCGACGAGTATCCGGCCGAGGCGATCGTGCGCTCGGCCAAGCTCCACGACTGCGACCTGATCGTCATGTCCTCGCACGGAAGGCGCGGCGCGCGCCGCCTCATCCTCGGCAGCCAGACCGCCGAGGTGGTGACCCACACCACGATCCCCGTCCTCGTCATCCGCTGAGCGGAAACGAAAAAGGGGTCGGCGTCACGCCGGCCCCCGAATCCCCTTTGACATGGGCGTTTCGGACGGTTTGGCTTGCGGGAAAAGCCGTCATGAGGGATTCTGCGCGCCGCGAAGGCATGGGAAGCGCATCGCCGGTGCGTCTATTCAGCAAGGAACGCATGTGGCATCGCTCATAGTGCTTGTTTTGCCGATCTTTCTGGTCATTTTTCTGGGAAAAATCACGCAACTGACATTGGTGCAAAGTCCCGATGTATGGGACGGCATCAACAGGATCGCCTATTGGGTGCTGTTCCCGGCCTTCCTGTTCGTCGAGACCTCCAAGCTCGATCTCGCAAGCCCGGACATCCTCGACTACTCCTTCTCCCTGATAGCCGGGTTCGTCGCCGCCATGGGGTTTGCCTATGTTGCCGGGAGGCTGGCGAAAATCGAAAGTCCCGCGCTGACCTCGATCATCCAGGGGGCCGGGAGGCACAACACCTTCATCGGGCTCGCCGTCGCCGGCGAGCTCTTCGGGGCGACCGGATCGACGATCGGGACCGTCGCCACGGCATCGCTCGTGCCGCTCTCCAACGTCGTGGTGGTCGTCATTCTGGCGTCGATGCTGCGCAGGGCGACGGGAAGACGCAGGATCGTTCAGGATATCCTGCGCAATCCGATCATCCTCTCCATCGCGGCGGGATTGGCCTTCAGCCTGCTTGAGATCGAAAGGGAGTTCATCCTCTATGAGTTTGCCGGGATGCTCGGACGGGCGACGCTGCCGATCCTGCTTCTGGTGATCGGCGCGAACCTGCGCATCGGCGGACTCGGAGGGGCCGTCCCGCTGGTCGTCCTGTCGGTCGCGGCAAAGATGCTCGTCTTTCCGCTCGTCACCTTTCTGGCGTGCCGCCATGCCGGCGTCTCCGCCGATATGACCACGATCGCGGTGATCTTCGCGACCTGCCCGACCTCGCCGGCCGGCTTTCCTCTGGCAAAGCAGATGGGCGGAGACGCGCCGCTCATGGCCACGATCATCTCGATCCAGACCGCGCTCGCCGTGCTGGCCATCCCCCTCGCCATCCTCGCCGTGCAGGCGCTGGCATGAGGCCGGCGATATGCCGGTCCCTTTTCGCGATATGGCCGAGTGTCAGTCCTTGTAGGTCTCGCCGGGATAGGCGCCCCAGATCTGGGTCTGGCTCAGCCAGCCCCTGTGGCCGGAGAATTCCATCTCGCACCACTGGCCGTTGCAGGTCCTGATCGTGCCGATGACGCCGGGCTCCAGCCGCGCGACGATGCGCGAGGCGGTGTCGGGATCGGCGCGCAGCAGCAGCTCGGTCTCCTTGCCGCGCTGCCAGGGCGCTGCGATCGCCGTGCGCCGGCCGGAAAGCAGCGACTGGTTGATCCAGCCCTCCGCGCCCTCGGCGTCGCGCACGCGGCGCCAGTTGTCGTATTCCTGGATGATCTCCATCGGCACGCCGGCCTTCATGTAGCGCCAGTCGACCGGATAGTTCAGCCCCGGCCCGATGCGCAGATTGACCTTGCTCGACTTCAGGCTGACGAAGCGCGGCAGCGGCAGGCCGCTCGGGCCGACGGCCGCGGTTTGCGCGAGTGCGGGCAGGCCGGCCGGCGCGAGCATGGCCAGCGCGGCCCCGAACAGGGCTGCGATCGCTGTGCGAGAAGGCATCTTTCCCAATTCCGTGCGGTCCGTGATACGCGGCCTTGCGGGGCGCTCCCCGCCCGGCCTTTTCCTTTGTCATCGGCGGGTCGGCTTGATAGAGAAGGATCGAAGCCCGAGCCGGCCGACGCCGTTTCCAAGTTTCGCCGCTCTTGGTTAAAGAGGTCTCAACAGGACCCGGATTCGAGGAAGCAATGACCGGCAGGAAAAAGCCTCTCGTCGTCATCACCCGCAAGCTGCCGGACGCGATCGAGACGCGCATGCGCGAGCTTTTCGACGCGCGGCTGAATGTCGAGGACAGGCCCCTGACCCAGCCCGAGCTGGTGGCGGCGATGCGCGAGGCCGACGTGCTCGTTCC
>DAOMOI010000163.1:0-5435 GCA_035444225.1 Aquamicrobium sp.
GACGCCAACGCCGTCGAGGCGCGCATCCGCGACGCCGCCGGCGCGGACGGCCCTGCCCTCGCCATCTCCCGCGAGGCGCTGCCCGACATCGACTGGGTGGCGAAATCGCTCGAAGGGCTGAAGCCGGTGCGGGCCGGCGGCTTCGTCGTCCACGGCGCGCACGACCGCGAGGAGGCCGCGCCGGACGAGATCGCCATCGAGATCGAGGCGGGCCTTGCCTTCGGCACCGGCCATCACGGCACCACCGCCGCATGCCTCGAAATGCTGGCAGCGCTTGTGCCGGCGAAAAAGCCGGCCAACGCGCTCGACCTCGGCACCGGCAGCGCCGTGCTCGCCATCGCCATCGCCAGGCTCGCCCCGATCCCGGTGCTCGCCACCGACATCGACCCGGTCGCCGTGGCGGTCGCCGCCGACAACGTGGCGCTGAACGGCGTCTCCGCCCATGTCACGACGCGCACGGCCGGCGGCTTCGACGATCCCGTCTTCGACCTGCGCGGCCCCTTCGAGCTGATCGTCGCCAACATTCTCGCCGGGCCGCTGATCGAGCTTGCGCCGCAGGTGCGCCGCCATCTCGCGCCGGGCGGCGCGCTGGTGCTGTCGGGCATATTGGAGCGCCAGCACGACGCCGTCGTCGCCGCCTACGAGGCCGAGGGGCTGCGCCGCATCGACACGCTGCACCGCGAAGGCTGGGTGGCGATCCATCTCGAATAGGCCGGCCGCACCCGCCGCAAACAAAAAGGCGACCCGCGGGGGTCGCCTTGGTGTTCGGGGATGACCGGGCGGTCAGAACATATAGCCGCCCAGCGACGCCTTCTTGAGATCGGCGCGGTTATAGCCCTGCGCGCGCAGCGTCTCGTCGTCGAGGCGCAGCAGGGCGCTGGCGACGCAGCGGCTCGCCTGCCTCTCGCGCGCGGCCATCATAGCGTCGATCGCGTTGCGGAAAAAACCATTGCCCCGGGAGTTCGTTGCCATGTCGCGTCTCCTTTGCACTGGCACCATCAGGATGAGATGCAGATAGGCGCGAAAGCCTTGTTTCACCAGTGCGATTTCCGCATGGGAACCATGCTGTTTTGCAAGTGCGAAGAATATTATTGCGATGCAACATCGAAGAATGACGGTTCGTGTCGCCGCACGACATCGGACGATTCCGTCCGCCGCCAAAATGCTTTAGACAGGCACTGGAGCAATTCCAGGAAAACAAAGAGATAGATCGTTCCACCGTTTCCGTGAAACTGTGAAACGATCCAGCGAAGAGCAGGCAGGCGAGGCCCACGATGTTCCAATCCTTCGACGCGCTCACCGATCCCGCGCAGGGCATCGACCGGGTGGCGCGGCTGCGCGCGCGCATGGCGCAGGCCGGGCTCGACGGCTTCCTCGTGCCCTGCGCCGACGAGCATCAGGGCGAATACGTCCCCGAGTGCGCCGAGCGCCTGCGCTGGCTGACCGGCTTCACCGGCTCGGCCGGCGCGGCGCTGGTGATGGGGGACCGGGCGCTGCTGTTCGTCGACGGGCGCTACACGCTTCAGGCCGCCGTGCAGGTCGATGGCTCGACCTTCGCCATCGAAAGCCTGATCGACAACCCGCCGGCGAAATGGCTCGCCGCCCATGCCCGCGCCGGCGCCGCCATCGGCTACGACCCGTGGCTTCATACCATCGCCGAGGCCGAAGGCCTGCGCGCCGCGCTGGAGAAGGCCGGCGGCCGCCTCGTCGCGGTGGAGGAGAATCCGCTCGACGCGATCTGGGCCGACCGGCCCGCCGCCCCGGCTGAGCCGATCGAGATCCACCCGCTCGTCTTCGCCGGCGAGCTGGCGAAGGACAAGATCGCCCGGCTCGGCGCCGACATCGCCGCGGCGAGCGCCGACCATGCGGTGCTGACCGACCCGTCCTCGCTCGCCTGGGCTTTCAACATTCGCGGCCATGACGTGCCGCACACGCCGCTGGCGCTCGGCTTTGCCATCCTTCCAGCCGAGGGGCTGCCGCTCGTCTTCCTGTCGCGGGCCAAGCTGACCATCGAGACCGAAGCCTATCTGACCCAGCTCGCCACCGTGCTGGAGCCGGAGGAACTGGAAGGCCGCCTCGCCGCTCTGGCGGCGCAAGGCGCGCGGATCGGCCTCGACCCCTCGCTCGCCGCCGACCGGCTGCGCCTGATCGTCGAGGACAATGGCGGCACGGTCGTGCGCCTTGCCGACCCCGCCCGCCTGCCCCGCGCGGTCAAGAACGGGGCCGAGCTCGAGGGCAGCCGCGCCGCCCACCGCCGCGACGGCGCGGCCATGGTGCGCTTCCTGCACTGGCTCGACACGCAGGCCCCCGGCAGCATCGACGAGATCGCCGCCGTCACCGCGCTCGAAGGGTTTCGCCGCGCGGCCGGCGAGGAAACCCAGATGAAGCTGCGCGACATCTCCTTCGACACGATTTCAGGCGCCGGGCCGAACGGCGCCATCGTCCACTACCGGGTGACGACCGACACCAACCGCGTGCTCGGCGACGGCGAGCTTTACCTCGTCGATTCCGGCGGCCAGTATCAGGACGGCACCACCGACATCACCCGCACGGTCGCCATCGGCGCGCCGGACGAGGAGATGTGCGAGCGCGCGACGCTGGTGCTGAAGGGGCTGATCGCGATCTCGACCCTGCGCTTTCCCGCCGGCACGCGCGGCTCCGACATCGACGTGCTCGCCCGCCATGCGCTGTGGCAGGCCGGCCTCGACTACGCCCACGGCACCGGCCACGGCGTCGGCTCGTTCCTCGCCGTGCACGAGGGGCCGCAACGCATCGCCAAAACCGGCACCCAGCCGCTGCTCGCCGGCATGATCCTGTCCAACGAGCCGGGCTATTACAGGACCGGCCATTACGGCATCCGGCTGGAGAACCTGATCGTGGTCAGGCCGGCCGAGCCGATTCCCGGCGGCGAGATCGCCATGCACGGCTTCGAGACGCTGACGCTGGCGCCCTTCGACCGGCGGCTCATCCGCGCCGACCTGCTGACGCCTGCCGAGCGCGCATGGCTCGACGCCTACCACGCACGCGTATTGGACGAGATCGGCCCGGCGGTGAGCGGCGCGGCATCCGCCTGGCTCAAGGCCGCTACCGCGCCGCTGTAGGCCTACAGCGGCAGGTTGCGCAGCACGATCAGCACCGCCGCGCCGGCGAGGAACATGGCGACGAGGCTGCCGCGCCATGCGACCGCGATGGCGACGGCGAGCGCGATCCATTCGATCGGGCCGCCCGTGGTCGCGGCCGGCGCGACCAGCGTCGTCAGCACCGCCGCCGGAACCGCGTCCAGCCCCGCCTCGACGCGCGGATGGATGCGCTGGAAGCGCGACAGCACCAGATAGCCGCCGATGCGCGTGAGATACGTCACCAACGCCCCGCCGAGGATGATCCACATCGTCGTGCTCATCGCGCGGCCCTCCGGCCCGGCGTCAGCAGCGCGGCGAGCGCGACTCCGACCACGGCCCCGACCGAGACGTGCCACGGCGAGCCGATCAGATAATAGGCCACGGTCGAGGAGACCGCGCTGGCCCCCACCACCGGCAGCCACAGCGGCCGCTTGCGGAAGCCCATCACCATGCCGAGGAAGTAGATCACCAGCAGGAAATCGAGGCCGAGCGCATGGGAATCGGGAATGAGGTTGCCGAAGGCGGCGCCGACGACCGTTCCCCCCACCCAGTTGGCATAGAGGAACAGCGCGTAGCCCATATACCACGGGAAGGTCAGCGGGCCCTCCAGCGCCTTTCTCTCGCCGTCGGCATATTGCGCGTCGGTGAGGAAGAAGAAGCCGACCACCCGTTGCAGGCAGCTCCAGCGCTTCATCTGGCGGCCGAGCGCGGCCGAATAGAGGATGTGACGGAAATTGACCGCGAAGATCGACAGCACGATCAGCCACGGCGCGATCTTCTGGCCGAACAGCTCGATGCCGACGAGCTGGCTGGCGCCGGCGAACACGATCACGCTCATCCATGTCGCCTCGGCGACCGACAGGCCGTTCTGCACGCCTACGGTGCCGAACAGCAGGCCGAACGGCAGCGAAGGCAGCACGACGGGGATGCTGCGCCGCATCCCGTCCACGAAATCGGCAAGCCGGCCCGGCCTGTCCTGGGTTCTGTCGGCAGCGGTCATCTGGCACTCGTCATTGAAGGGGGATGCTTTAGGTCAGCGCCGCTGCCCTGTCACATCAATTCGATTGAGCCAGGCACGTTCACGCCTGCCCGACCAGCACGAACCAGCCGTCCTCGTCGATCACCTCGATGCCGAGCCCGGTCGCCTGCTTGAGCTTGGAGCCCGCGCCGGGGCCGGCGACGACGAGGTCGGTCTTCTTCGACACCGAGCCGGAGACCTTGGCCCCCAGCCGCTCGGCCATCGCCTTGGCCTCGTCGCGCGACATCCGCTCCAGCGCGCCGGTGAAAACGACGGTCTTGCCCGCCACCGGCGACGACACCTCGCCCACCGGCTCCTCGTCGAGCGGCGTCACTTCGGCCAGCAGCCGGTCGAGCGCCTCGACATTGTGCTCCTCGGCGAGAAAATCGACGAGCGCCCGCGCCACCACCGCGCCGATGCCGTTGATGCCGGTGAGCTCCTGCCACTGGGCGTTGCCGGGGTCGCCCTTGCCCTGCGGCGGCACCGCGGCCCCCGCCCCCTCGCGCAACGCAGCGAGGGAAAGATAGTGTCGCGCCAGCCGCTTGGCGTTGGTCTCGCCGATATGGCGGATGCCGAGCGCGAACAGGAAGCGCGACAAGGCCACCTTTCGCCGCTCCTCGATCGCGGCATAGAGCTTCCTGACCGAGACGGCGCCGAACCCGTCGATGTTCTCCAGCCGCGCCAGCGCGCCCTGCTGGCGCTTCTGCAGGGTGAAGATGTCGGCCGGCGAGCGGATGGCGAGCGCCGGGTCCTCCTGTCCGAAGAAGAACTCGATCTGCTTCTCGCCGAGCCCCTCGATGTCGAAGGCATTGCGCGAGACGAAATGGCGGATGCGCTCCACCGCCTGCGCCGGGCAGACCAGCCCGCCGGTGCAGCGCCGCACGGCCTCGCCCTCCTCGCGCACGGCATGGCTGCCGCAGGCCGGGCAGATGTCGGGAAAGACGTAAGGGGCGGCATCGGCCGGGCGCTTTTCCATGACCACGTCGAGCACCTGCGGGATGACGTCGCCGGCGCGCTGCACGGTGACCGTGTCGCCGACGCGGATGTCCCTGCCCTCGCGGATCGGCTGGCCGTCATTGCCGATGCCGCGGATATAGTCCTCGTTGTGCAGCGTGGCGTTGGTGACGACGACGCCGCCCACCGTCACCGGCTCCAGCCGCGCCACCGGCGTCAGCGCGCCGGTACGGCCGACCTGTATCTCAATGGCGCGCAGGATCGTCGTCGCCTTCTCGGCCGGGAACTTGTGCGCGGTCGCCCAGCGCGGGCTGCGCGAGCGGAAGCCGAGCCGGTCCTGAAGG
>DAOMOI010000164.1:0-821 GCA_035444225.1 Aquamicrobium sp.
CCATGGCGGCCTGCGCTATCTCGAATTCTACGAGTTCCGGCTGGTGCGCGAGGCGCTGATGGAGCGCGAGGTGATCTGGCGAAGCGCGCCGCACATCGTCTGGCCGCTGCGCTTCGTGCTGCCGCACGCGAAAGGCATCCGCCCGGCCTGGATGATCCGGCTCGGCCTTTTCCTCTACGACCATATCGGCGGCCGCAAGCTCCTGCCGCCGACGCGCACGCTCGACATGCGCAGCGACCCGGCCGGCAAGCCGCTGAAGCCGCTCTTCCGCCGCGCCTTCGAGTATTCCGACTGCTGGGTCAACGACGCCCGCCTCGTCGTGCTCAACGCCCGCGATGCCGCCGACCGCGGCGCGACCATCCGCACCCGCGCCAAGGTGACGCGCGCGCGCCGCGAGGACGGGTTGTGGACCGTCACGGTCGAGGACGCCGCCAGCGGCGCGGCCGCCACCGTCCGGGCGCGGCTTCTGGTCAATGCCGCCGGGCCGTGGATCGACACGGTGCTGGCCGAGACGGTCGGCCAGAACGGCGCCCACAATGTGCGCCTCGTCCAGGGCAGCCACATCGTCGTCGAGAAGAAGTTCGACGACCCGCGCGCCTATTTCTTCCAGAACCGCGACGGCCGCATCGTCTTCGCCATCCCCTACGAGAACGACTACACGCTGATCGGCACCACCGACCGCGACTATGACGGCGACCCCGGCAGGGTCGCGATCACCGAGAGCGAGATCGACTATCTGTGCGCGGCCGCGAGCGAGTATTTTGCGCAACCCGTGCGGCGCGAGGACATCGTCTGGACCTATTCGGCGGTGCGGCCGCTCT
>DAOMOI010000164.1:831-5433 GCA_035444225.1 Aquamicrobium sp.
GCGTCGAAGGCGCAGGAAGCCACGCGCGATTACGTGCTGATGGCGGACGCGCCGGAGGGCGCTGCACCCCTGATCGACGTGTTCGGCGGCAAGATCACCACCTATCGCCGGCTGGCCGAGCACATGCTGGAGAAGATCGAGGGCTTTCTGGGCCCACGGAGCGGCGGCCCGTGGACCGCCGACGCGCCCCTGCCCGGCGGCGACTTCGCCCCGGACGGCTTCGGCCGCGAGGTGAGCGCGTTGAAGGCCGCCTATCCCTTTCTCGAGCCCGCCCATGCCGCGCGGCTCGTGCGCCTCTATGGCACGCGCGCGCGCGCCATTCTCGGCTCCGCCGGATCCACCGCCGATCTCGGCCGCTGTTTCGGCGCCGATCTCTACGAGGCGGAAATTCGCTATCTTGTCGCGCAGGAGTGGGCGACAATCGCCGAGGACGTGCTGTGGCGGCGCACCAAGCGCGGGCTGCGCCTCACGCGGGATGCAGCCGCGATGCTGGAGGAATACATGCAGGGGCTGGCCACGAGCCGCAGCACGGCCGCCGAACAGCGGCCGTGCGGCGCGATGGCGCATCCTTTGGGAGGAGGAGAATGCTTGAGCTTGACCATGTGACGAAGACGGTGGGCGGCGCGGACCATATCCGCGACGTGTCGCTGAAGCTTCGCCACGGCACGCTGAACGTGCTGCTGGGGCCGACGCTGTCGGGCAAGACGACGCTGATGAGGCTGATGGCCGGGCTCGACCAGCCGACGAGCGGCCGCGTCCTGTTCGACGGCAAGGACGTCACCGGCGTCGCCGTGCAGAAGCGCAACGTCGCCATGGTCTACCAGCAATTCATCAACTATCCGGCGATGACGGTCTACGACAACATCGCCTCGCCGCTGAAGGTGGCCGGCACGGACGCCGCCACGATCAGGCGCGAGGTCGGCCGCGCTGCCGAGCTGCTGCGGCTCACGCCCTATCTCGACCGCACCCCGCTCAGCCTCTCCGGCGGCCAGCAGCAGCGCACGGCGCTCGCCCGCGCCATCGTTAAGAAGGCCGGCCTCGTCCTGCTCGACGAGCCGCTCGCCAATCTCGACTACAAGCTGCGTGAGGAACTGCGCGAGGAACTGCCGAAGATCTTTTCCCAGTCCGGCGCGATCTTCGTCTATGCCACCACCGAACCGTCCGAGGCGCTGCTGCTCGGCGGCTCGACCGCCACCTTGTCCGAAGGCCGCGTCACCCAGTTCGGCCCGACGGTCGAGGTGTTCCGCGCGCCGGCCGACCTCGTCACCGCCATGACCTTCGCCGACCCGCCGCTGAACACGATTCGGCTGGAGAAGAAGGGCGCGGCCTTCGCGCTCGACGGCGGGGTCAGGCTGCCGGCGCCGGCCGATGTCGCGGCGGCAGACGACGGGCTCTATACGGTGGCCTTCCAGCCGCATCACCTTTCGCTCCAGCGCACCGCGCCCGACTCGGTGCCGGTCACGGCCAAGGTCGCCGTCACCGAGATCACCGGCTCGGAAAGCTTCGTCCACCTTGCCTTCGCCGACGTGCGTTGGGTGATGCTGGCGCCGGGCATCCACGCCTTCGAGCCGGACGAGACCATCGAGCTGTTCATCGACCCGCGCCGGCTGATGGTGTTCGATGAACAAGGCCGCGCCGTGCGCGGCCCGGCGGCAAAGGCGGCGTGAGGGAGGGCACCATGGCACGCATCGACCTCGACCATATCCGCCACGCCTATGGCGAGCGCCCGAAATCGGACGCCGACTACGCGCTGAAGGAAGTGACCCACACCTTCGAGGACGGCGGCGCCTATGCGCTGCTCGGCCCTTCCGGCTGCGGCAAGACCACGCTGCTCAACATCGTCTCGGGGCTTATCCGCGCCTCGGAGGGGCGGCTGCTGTTCGACGGCCACGACGTCACCGCGCTGTCGACGCAGGAGCGCAACATCGCCCAGGTGTTCCAGTTCCCGGTCGTCTACGACACGATGAGCGTCTACGACAATCTCGCCTTCCCGCTGCGCAACCGCGCCGTGCCGGAGCGCGAGGTCGAGCGCAAGGTGCGCGAGACGCTGGAGATCATCGACCTGGCCGACCTGGCCCACAAGCGGGCGCGCGGCCTCACCGCCGACCAGAAGCAGAAGATCTCGCTCGGGCGCGGGCTGGTGCGCGCCGACGTCAACGCCATCCTGTTCGACGAGCCGCTGACGGTCATCGACCCGCACATGAAATGGGTGCTGCGCTCGCAGTTGAAGCAGCTTCACCGCCGCTACGGCTTCACCATGGTCTACGTCACCCACGACCAGACCGAGGCGCTGACCTTCGCCGAGAACGTCGTCGTCATGTATGACGGCCAGATCGTCCAGATCGGCACCCCGGCCGAGCTGTTCGAGCGGCCGCGCCACACCTTCGTCGGCTATTTCATCGGCTCGCCCGGCATGAACGTGCTGCCCGTGGAGGTCTCGGGCACCGAGGCGAAGATCGGCGCGGAACGCATCGCCCTGCCCGGCCTGCCGGCAGGCCCGCTGTCCGGCACGGTCGAGCTCGGCATCCGTCCCGAATTCGTCCGCCTCGGGCGCGAGGGCATGCCGGCGACCATCGCCAAGGTCGAGGATGTCGGCCGGCGCAAGATCGTGCGCGCCGCGATCCAAGGCCGCGACATCGCGCTGATCGCCGGCGAGGACGAGGAGATCCCGGCCGAGCCGCGCCTCAGCTTCGACCCCGCCGGCATCAACCTCTACGCGGATTCGTGGAGAGTGGAATTGGGAGGCCGGCCATGAACAAGACCTGGAACAACAAGGCCTGGTTCATGGTGCTGCCGGTGCTGCTCCTGGTGCTGTTCTCGGCCGCGATCCCGCTGATGACGGTGGTCAACTATTCGGTGCAGGACACGTTCGGCCGCAACGTCTTCTTCTGGGCCGGCTCCGAATGGTACGAGCAGATGCTGCACTCGCGCCGCTTCTGGGACGCGATGGGCCGCAACCTCGCCTTCTCCTTCATCATCCTCGCCATCGAGATCCCGCTCGGCATCTTCATCGCCTTGAACATGCCGCGGAAGGGCTGGGGCGTGCCGGTCTGCCTCGTCCTGATGGCGCTGCCGCTCTTGATCCCGTGGAACGTGGTCGGCACGATCTGGCAGGTGTTCGGCCGCATCGACATCGGCCTGCTCGGGCGGGGCTTGGCCCAGCTCGGCATCGACTACAACTATGTCCGCGATCCCGTCGATGCCTGGATCACCGTCGTGCTGATGGATGTCTGGCATTGGACCAGCCTCGTCGTCCTGCTCTGCTATGCCGGCCTCGTCTCGATCCCCGACGCCTATTATCAGGCCGCGCGCATCGACGGCGCCTCGCGCTTCGCCATCTTCCGCTACATCCAGCTGCCGAAGATGAAGCGGGTGCTGACCATCGCCGTGCTGCTGCGCTTCATGGACTCGTTCATGATCTACACCGAGCCGTTCGTGGTCACGGGCGGCGGGCCGGGCAACTCGACCACCTTCCTTTCCATCGACCTCGTCAAGATGGCGGTCGGCCAGTTCGACCTCGGCCCGGCGGCGGCGATGTCGATCATCTACTTCCTGATCATCCTGGCGCTGTCATGGGTCTTCTACACGGTCATGACCAGCTATGACGGGGAGAACTGAGATGGCCGACGCGAAGAACACGGCCGCGACCAACCTGCGCGACATGCCGGCCACGTCTTCCGCGCGCGCGGCCGCCGACGCCGGCATCCAGCGCCGGATGAAGCGGCGGGGCAGCGCCTCGCGCTTCTGGTGGCTGGTGCCGACGCTCTACATAATTTTCCTGATGCTGCCGATCTACTGGCTGGTCAATATGAGCTTCAAGACCAATGCCGAGATCACCGGGGCGTTCTCGCTGTGGCCGCAGCACCCGACCTTGCGCAACTACATGGTGATCTTCACCGACGCGTCGTGGTATTCGGGCTACATCAATTCGATCATCTACGTGGTGATGAACACGGTGCTTTCGGTCGCGGTCGCGCTGCCGGCGGCCTATGCATTCTCGCGCTACCGCTTCCTCGGCGACAAGCATCTGTTCTTCTGGCTCCTGACCAACCGCATGGCCCCGCCGGCGGTGTTCGCGCTGCCCTTCTTCCAGCTCTATTCCGCCTTCGGCCTGATCGACACCCACATCGCGGTGGCGCTGGCGCACTGCCTGTTCAACGTGCCGCTGGCGGTGTGGATTCTCGAAGGCTTCATGTCCGGCGTGCCGAAGGAGATCGACGAGACCGCCTATATCGACGGCTATTCGTTCCCGCGCTTCTTCGTGAAGATCTTCATGCCGCTGATCGCCTCCGGCATCGGGGTGGCCGCCTTCTTCTGCTTCATGTTCTCGTGGGTCGAGCTTCTGATCGCGCGCACGCTGACCACGACCGACGCCAAGCCGATCGCCGCGACGATGACGCGCACGGTCTCGGCGTCGGGCCTCGACTGGGGCGTGCTGGCGGCCGCCGGCGTGCTGACGCTGATCCCCGGCGCGCTCGTCATCTGGTTCGTGCGCAACTACATCGCCAAGGGCTTCGCCCTCGGGAGGGTATGATGAGCGAGACCGTCAACCATCGCGCCGCCCCTCACCTGCCTGCCGGCATCCTCTCCCCGCAAGCGGGG
>DAOMOI010000165.1:0-5413 GCA_035444225.1 Aquamicrobium sp.
GCCACGCTCGACAATGAGGGCGGGGCGGTCCGCCTCACCGGCCAGGACGTCGTGAGGGGCGCATTCTCCCACCGGCATTTCGAGATAAGCAATCGCGACACCGGCGAACGTGTCCGCCAGATCGGTCGCGCCGGCGAGAACCGCTCGCTGTTCGACGTCAGGAACAGCCCGCTGTCGGAATATGCGGCGCTGGGCTTCGAATACGGCTATTCGCTGGCCCGGTCCGACTGCCTCACCATATGGGAAGCGCAATTCGGCGATTTCGCCAATGGCGCGCAGATCATCATCGACCAGTTCATCGCTTCCGCCAAGGAGAAGTGGAACCTCGACAGCGGCCTGATCGTCCTGCTGCCGCACGGGCTGGATGGGCAGGGGCCCGAACATTCGTCCGCCCGTATCGAGCGTTTCCTGCAACTGAGCGAACCGGCGACGCTGGACGTGGCCGTGCCGAGCACGCCCGCCAACTACTTCCACCTCATCCGCGAGCAGGCGCTGCGGCCGCAAAAGAGGCCCCTCGCCCTCATGGGAGCCAAGGTCCTGCTGCGCCACCCCTCGGCCATCTCTCCGATCGGCGATTTCGGCGCGGGGACGCGTTTCCTGAAGATCATAGCGGGCGGCACGGCAGCCCCGGAAAAGGCGGCCGGTATCGTCTTCTGCACCGGCAAGGTCTGCTACGAGCTCGAACGCCGGCTCCAGACGACCGAAGCCGGCATCCGCGTCGTCCGCATCGAGCAGATAGCGCCGTTCCCGGAAGAGGAGATCGTCGCCCAGCTGAAGCTGTCGCCGGACGCGGTTCCGGTCTTCCTCCAGGAGGAGCCGGAGAA
This sequence comes from Aquamicrobium sp., assembly GCA_035444225.1. Lineage (GTDB taxonomy): Bacteria > Pseudomonadota > Alphaproteobacteria > Rhizobiales > Rhizobiaceae > Aerobium. The sequence continues at coordinate 825 of DAOMOI010000165.1, forward strand.
CATGGGCGCGCTGCACTATCTCAGGCCGAGGATCGAGCATGCGCTGCGGAAGGCCGGATGCGCGCGCACCTCCCTGCGCACCGTCTCGCGCCCCGCCTCCGGCTCCCCCGCCGGCAGCTTCCACGTCTCGCACGAGGAGGACCAGGCCAGCCTCATCGACGAGGCCCTGGCCGCCGCCGGGCGCGCGCCGGCCACCTGAACACGAACAACGACGAGCGAGGAGTATCGACATGGCATCCACCTTCTCGGACAGGGACGGCTGGATCTGGCTGGACGGGGAGATGGTCGAGTGGCGCGACGCGCGGTGCCATGTCCTCAACCACGGGCTCCACTATGCCAGCGGCATCTTCGAAGGCATCCGCGCCTATGGCGGCAAGCAGTTCAGGCTGAAGGCGCATATCGAACGGCTGTTCGAGAGCGGCCGCCTGCTCGGCTACGACATCCCCTTTTCGCTCGACGCCCTGACGGACGCATGCCACGACGTCGTTTCGAGGAACGGGCTGTCGGACGCCTATGTCAGGCCGTTCGCGTGGCGCGGTTCGGAGCAGATGTCGGTTTCGGCGCCTTCCTCCAGAATACATGTCGGGATCGCGGCATGGACCATGCCGGCCTACTTCCAGAAGAGCGACGGCGGCGGGGGCATCAGGCTCGCCTTCTCGCGCTGGCGTCGGCAGGCGCCGACCATGGCGCCGCTCCAGGCGAAGGCCGCCGGCCTCTACATGGCCGGAACGCTGGCCAAGCACGAGGCTGTCGCCGAGGGCTTCGACGACGCCCTCATGCTTGACTGGGAAGGCAACGTCGCGGAGGCGACGGCGGCCAACATCTTCGCCTATGTGGACGGGACGCTGCTGACGCCCATCGCCGACAATTTCCTGAACGGCATCACGCGGCAGACGGTCGTCGAACTGGCGCGCGGCCGGGGCATCGACGTGCGCGAGGTTCGCCTCGACCTGCCGACATTGTTGAAGGCGTCCGAGGTCTTCGTTACGGGAACGGCGGCGGAGCTGGCGCCTGTGTCACGGATCGGGACGACGGAGTTTTCCGTCGGGCCCGTGACTTTGGGCCTTCTCGACGCCTATCAGGCGCTCGTGCGCGCATGAACCGGAAGCATGAAGCGGATATGACCAATAAGGAGAGAAAAATGCGCTTGAAAGGTAAAGTAGCCGTCATAACCGGGGCGGCCCAGGGCATCGGCAAGGCCATTGCGGAACGCTTCATCGAGGAAGGCGCCACCGTTTTCCTGTCCGACATCAACGCGGCGAAGCTCGAGCAGACCGCCTCCGAGCTCAACTGCCGGTTCAAGGCCGCCGACGCCGCCGTGAAATCGCAGATCGCCGATCTCGTGGCCGCCGTCATCGAGGCGCACGGGCAACTGGACATCGCCGTCAACAATGCCGGCATCATCCACGCAGCCGAACTGCTCGACCTGAAGGAGGAGGATTTCGACCGCGTCATGGCGGTGAACCTGAAATCCGCGCTGCTGCTGACGCAGGAAGCGGCGCGCCATATGGTTCCGCGCCGCACCGGCTCGATCATCAACATGTCGTCGGTCAACGCGGTCCTGACCATTCCCAACCAGATACCCTATGCGGTGTCCAAGGGCGCGCTGAACCAGCTCACCAAGGTGACGGCGATCTCGCTTTCCAAGCACAATGTCCGCGTCAACGGCGTCGGCCCCGGCACGATCGACACGGCGATCGCGGCGGCGGTGATTCCCGACGCGGAGGCCGAAAAGCGCGTCATGTCGCGCACGCCGCTCGGCCGCCGCGGCACCACGGCGGAGGTGGCAAGCGTCGTCGCCTTCCTCGCCAGCGACGATGCGTCCTACGTCACGGGCCAGACCATCTACCCGGATGGCGGCCGCCTCGGGCTGAACTACACCGTCTGAACGGAGCGAGGCGAAGGCCCGGCCCCTCCCTGGGGCCGGCGCGCCCGATATATCTGAGACCACAATCCGGGAGGGATGAATGCCGGTTTCCCATCGTCGCATCGACCACCTCGTCATCGCCGTCCGCGATCTCGACGCCGCGGCCGGGTTCTGCGAGCGGCTCGGCTTCCAGGTCGGGCAACGCAACCGCCATCCCTGGGGAACCGAGAACCGGCTGGTCCAGTTCAGGAGCTCCTTTCTGGAGCTGATCACCGTGGGTGACGATCCGGCGGCGATCCCGCCGCATGGGCCGGGGCGCTTCAGCTTCGGCGCATTCGTTCGCGACTACCTCGAACGGCGGGAGGGCGGCGCCATGTTCGTGCTCGACAGCTCCGATGCCGAGGCCGACGCCGCGGAGTTCGCCCGGCTGGGGATCGGGCGGTTCGAGCCGTTCTTCTTCGAGCGCAAGGGCCGCCGCCCCGACGGCAGCGAGACCCGCGTCGCCTTCACCCTCGCCTTCACCATGGACCCGGCGCTGCCGGACACGTCCTTCTTCGTGTGCCACCAGCATTGCCCCGAAAACTTCTGGAACCCGGAATTCCAGGTGCATCCCAACGGCGCGGCGAACATCCAGGATGTGACGCTGGACGTTGCCGAGCCTTCGCGGCATGCGCAGTTCCTGTCCGGCTACGTCGGCGTTGCCGGCGAGGGAGATGATCGAGGCGGGCTGGTCTTTCCGCTGCGCGAAGGCGGGCGTCTGCTCGTCGAGCGGCGGGCGACGGGGACGGGTATTTCGGGCTTCACCGTGGCCGTTCCCGACCTTGTCGGCACCGCGACGCGTCTGGAAAGCAACGGCGTGCCGTTCAGGAGAGCGGGCGACTGCATCGCCGTGGATGCCTTCGGTCTGACGATCGGCTTCGCCGGCCACGGAGCTTAGACGGGTTCTGCCGAAGCATTATGCACCTTCTGGTGCAAGAAGGCTTGGCGCAGACGCCGGACGGCGGCTACGAGGAGTATGTCAAGGCCCGCGCGCATTCTTCGTGGCGGCTCTGCGCCGTCGCGCAAGGAGAAGGAATGCCAACGGGGATGAACTTGCTCATGTCGCAGGCGCCTTACGGAGCGGCGGCAGACTACGCAAGTGTTGCCTAGTATTTGGCGCCGATCACCGCGCCGGCGGCCGCTCCGCCAAGTCCGCCAACGACCGCGCCGGGCGTTCCCGCAATTGCAGCTCCGGCAAGAGCGCCTGACCCTGCACCTATCGCAGCGCCACTAGCGGTCCGGGTGGCTGGCGTAGAGCCGCATCCGGCAAGTGATAGAGCGACAAGCGAAACGGCGACTATGCGCATCATGGCATATCTCCCGGCATCCAGGGTGTTTGGGTATTCCCTGAGACTGGGAGAGTAGGGTTAAGAATTCCCTACCACCGGCTTAGGCAGCGCCCTTGATTTTCCGCCGTCGCTTGTGGACTCTGTTTGCTACGTCACAGGCCGCTTGTGCCTCTGACTTGCTCATTCCTTGCAAGAGGTGATGGGCAAAAACGACCGGCGTTTCTGCTTCTTTATCCCAAACCATCCAAAGATCGTCTGGGCCCTGCACGAGTTCGTATCGCTCTTTCATAACCTTGCGGTCTCCAACCCCCTCGTGAGCAAGGTTGGCCGATTCGACTGAATGATACCTTTCAGGATTTGTTAGGAATTAGCTCGAACTTGAGCGATTTCACTCATCGCCTGGCCATGTGGGTATCGCCGGGGCGCGCACGGTACGTCATCATGTCGACCGACAAGATGCCCGAGAGTCGCGCGAAACGTCGAAATGCATTCTGCGCCGCGTCCACATGTTCGATATCCGCCGTGACCGCGAAACACGATTCAAAGGCGTCCTCGTAAGCCCTGCTTTTCTTGCCGGGCCACGCCAAGAGGAAATCCAGGGCTTCGTCGGCGCCGTAGATCTCGCGCACCGGCTCGCCCGGGCGCTCGATGACGCGGATTGGAATTCGAAAATCGTGCTTGTGCATGAGGGCCTTCCCCGCCGACGTATCAGCGTCGCGTCTTCCAACGCGTGGATATGCTGGGCGGTTGCAAGGGAAATGCCGGTCTCAGCCTCACAGGAGTTTCCGAAGGAAGCACGCGAGGCAGATGCAGTAATTGCGTAGCCCGGTTCAGGTGCTGCTATCGCGATGAGGTGGCGGCTAGGCAGATGCTAGAGGCGGCTTTAGGCAGAATGGTCCCGCCCGCAATCCGAGCATTTCCTGTTCGGGGAGAGATGGGTGGCGCCAAGGAGCCCGCCTCCGGTTCTGAACAGCGATTGTCCGCAGTCGGGGCAGGAGAAGAGGAACAGCGCGATGAACCCGTGGCTGATCCAAAATATTATACCGATGATCGTTCCGGACGGTCCGAAGAGGGATTGAAGTAGCGGAAGCCAGACTGGAAACGTGACCAGCACCAGCACCGCCCACGCAACGAACAGCCATGCTTTAGCGTAAAGTGACATCCGATCAGGTCCATGCCCATCCTCCCAAACGCACATCTTACTCTATGTCAATCCATCCTGAGGGGACGGGCTTGAACACGTAGGTGTTGAACTTGCAAAGGTCCGCAGTGCCGTGATACCAGCGATCATCGCCGAAAGTGAAATACAGTTCGTAGGCGCAATTCCCATTGACGATCGTGAATTCGATGGATGTGCCGGCAGGAACGGAACTGTGTGGCAGCGGAGCGCCCGG
>DAOMOI010000166.1:0-5410 GCA_035444225.1 Aquamicrobium sp.
ACACGCCGGAGCATATCATCGGCCTGCTCGAATCGCGCCTCGACGCCATCGTCTATCGCGCCAAGTTCGTGCCGACGATCTTCGCCGCGCGCCAGTTCGTCAATCACGGCCACGTCAAGGTCAATGGCCGCCGCGTCAATATCGGTTCGTACCGCTGCAAGGCCGGCGACGTGATCGAGGTGCGCGAGAAGTCGAAGCAGCTCGCCATCGTGCTGGAGTCGGTCCAGCTCGCCGAGCGCGACGTGCCGGACTATATCGAGGTCGACCACAACAAGATGGTCGCGACCTATGTGCGCGTGCCCGGCCTGTCCGACGTGCCGTTCGCGGTGCAGATGGAGCCGAACCTGGTGGTCGAGTTCTACTCGCGCTGAACGTAACGACGGTTGCGCATGAAGAGACCGGGGCTGCATGATGGCCCCGGTTTTTCATTTGGGGACGATTCGCCATGCCCGCTACCGTGCCGTCATCGGACGTCGACCGGCATTACTACCGCGTCATGACATGGAGCCTCGCCGGGCTCGTCCTCATCCTGCTGTCCGCCTTTCTGGTCTCGGGCGAGAATACCCAGCTCTACAACAAGGAAAACGGGATGGTGGAGATCCTCTCCGCCGCCGGCTATGTCACGGTCATCGTCGCCCTGTGTCGGGAGGCAGGCGGGGCCTTCGTCCGGCGCCATGCCTATTTTCTGCTCATCCCGCTGGCGATGCTTCTGCGGGAGCTTGATTTCCATACCCGTTTCACGACCATCAACATGACCAAGTCGAGCTTCTACGTGTCGGCCGAGGTGCCGCTCGTCGAGAAGCTGCTCGCCGTGCTCGTCCTCGTCGTGCTGATCTGGCTCGGCGTCGCCATGGTGCGCAGGCACGCCAAAGGCTTCCTCGCCGATCTGCGCGCCGGCCGGGCTTATGCGGTGTCCCTCGCGCTGGCCGGCTTCCTGACGGTCGCCTCGAAGCTGGTCGACGGCCTGGCGCGCAAGCTCGGCGGCTTCGGGATCGTCCTTTCGGAGCATGGGCAATATGCCGGCGACATCTTCGAGGAGGTCATGGAGCTCGGCATTCCGCTGTTCTTCCTGATCGCGGTGTTCGCCTATTTCTCGATGGAGGCCGGCGCGGCCCGGCGACCGGCGGAATCGTGACGTCGTCCGCCGCGATCCAGCCTGCGGAGGAGAGCGAGGGCTCGTCCTGCCACCCGATGTTCCGGGATGCGCCGTCCTCGGTCGAGTTCAACAAGCTGCGCAAGCGGCTGCTTCGCGACACGCGCCAGGCGCTCGAGGATTTCGCGATGGTGCGGCCGGGCGAGCGCTGGCTGGTGGCGCTGTCGGGCGGCAAGGATTCCTACGGGCTGCTCGCGCTGCTGCTCGACCTGAAATGGCGCGGCCTGCTGCCGGTCGAACTCATCGCCTGCAACCTCGACCAGGGCCAGCCCAATTTCCCCAAGCACATCCTGCCGGATTTTCTGAAGGCGAACGGGGTTCCCCACCGCATCGAGCATCAGGACACCTATTCGGTCGTCACCGACAAGATCCCGGAAAACCGCACCTATTGCTCGCTGTGCTCGCGGCTCAGGCGCGGCCATCTCTATCGCGTCGCGCGGGAGGAGGGGTGCTCGGCGCTTGTGCTCGGCCACCACCGCGAGGACATTCTGGAGACCTTCTTCCTCAACCTGTTCCATGGTGGCAGGCTGGCGGCGATGCCGCCGAAGCTGGTGAACGACGAGGGCGACATGACGGTGCTGCGCCCGCTCAGCCTTTGCGCCGAGGCCGACCTCGCGCGCTTCGCCGAGGCGATGGCGTTCCCGATCATCCCCTGCGACCTGTGCGGCAGCCAGGACGGCCTGCAGCGCAACGCCATGAAGGCGATGCTTGCCGACATCGAGCGGCGGATGCCGGGGCGCAAGGACACGATGATCCGCGCGCTCGGCAATGTCCGGCCGAGCCACCTGCTCGACCGGGACCTGTTCGACTTCGCCTCGCTCGGCCCCTTATCTTGACGCAACTCCGGACGGAAAAGTGCTTCACACTTTTCCTGGAGTTGCTCTACTCGCGGGGAGCGTTCGCGGGGCTGACCTGATAGAGCCGCCCGCGCTCGGCGATCGCCACCAGCGCCAGCGAGATCAGGCCCAGCACGAAGAAGCCGGCGGCGAGCGGCGTCGTCGTGCCGTCGAATGCCTGGCCGATCAGCGCGCCGATCAGCCCGCCGCCCAACGTCTGGACGAAGCCCTGCACCGACGCCGCCGAGCCCGCGATATGGCCGAGCGGCTCCATGGCGATGGCGTTGAAGTTGGAGCCGATCCAGCCGAACTGGAACATGATGAGCGCGAACAGGATGACGAAGGGCGTGATCGGCAAATGGCCGCCCAGCGACCAGAAGAACCAGACGCCGGAAAGGATGGTGAAGCCGGTCAGCGCCCCGTGCGACAGCCGGCGCATGCCGAAGCGCACCACGAAGCGCGAGTTCAGGTAGTTCGACAGCGCCATGAAGCCGGCGACGATGGCGAACAGGATCGGGAACCAGACGCCGAGGCCGTAGATGCCGACATAGACCTGCTGCGCCGAGTTGATGAAGGAGAACAGCGAGCCGAAGATGAAGCTGGAGGCGAGCGTGTAGAATAGCGAGAAGCGATTGGTCAGCACGGTGGCGAACGCCCGGCCGATCGAGGTGAGCGTGAAGGGGCGGCGGTCCTCCGGGTGCAGCGTCTCGGGCATGCGCAGCGCCGCCCATATGGTGATCACGGCGCCGATGAGGCCCATGGCGATGTAGATGAAGCGCCAGTCACCGACCAGCATCATCACCTGTCCGATCGAGGGCGCGACCACGGGGATGACCATGAACACCATGAAGATCAGCGACATGGTCTCGGCCATCTGCCGGCCGCCGAAGCGGTCGCGCACCATCGACACGGCGATGACGCGCGTGGACGCCGCGCCAACGCCTTGCAGGAAGCGCAGCGCCAGCATCGCCTCGAATGACGTGACGAATGCCGCCGCGATCGCCGCGAAGACATAGACGCCGAGGCCGAACAGCACCGGCGCGCGCCGGCCGAAGCGGTCGGAAGCAGGGCCGTAGGGCAAGAGCGCGGCGGCCATGCCGGCGAAATAGGCCGAGATGACGTATTGCCGGTGATTCTCGTTCTCGACGCCGAGGCTCGCGCCCATTTCCTGAAGGCCGGGCAGCATGATGTCGATGGCGAGCGCGTTCAGCGACATCAGCGCCGCGGCAAGCGCGATGAACTCGTAGCGGGGAAGGGGCAGGCCGGAAGAAGCCGGCCGGTCTCCGGGCCTGTCAACCATGGTCGGAAAAACTCCGTGGGAAGAAAAAAGATGCGCCGGGCTAGCCGGCGCATCGTGTCGCTTGCTGGCAATGGCTGGCTGGCGTCACACCGCGTTGCGCAGGCCCACGCCCTTTTCGGCGAAGAAGCCCTGCAATTCACCCGCCTGGAACATCTCGCGCACGATGTCGCAGCCGCCGACGAATTCGCCCTTCACATAGAGCTGGGGAATGGTCGGCCAGCTGGAATATTCCTTGATGCCCTGGCGCAGCTCGTCCGAGGCGAGCACGTTGATGCCCTTGTAGTCGACGCCGAGATAGTCGAGAATCTGCACGACCTGGCCCGAGAACCCGCATTGCGGGAAGCCGGGCGTGCCCTTCATGAACAGCACGACGTCGCTGCCCTTGACCTCGTTGTCGATGAAACCGGCGATATCGCTCATCTGGCTTGTCCTTTTCTGCCGGGTTAAAGGCCCGGCGAAGCGTTGGCTGCCCCTATCTAGGGTAGAATGAGGTCGCGTGCAATCGGACGCTCGGCCGCATCCGGCCCCTGCTCAGTCCGGCGCGCTGGTCTGGAGGGCGAGCGCGTGGAGCACGCCGCCCATATTGCCCTTCAGCGCGTTGTAGACCATCTGGTGCTGCTGGACGCGGCTCTTTCCCCGGAAGCTCTCGGCGACGACCTCGGCCGCATAGTGGTCGCCATCGCCGGCAAGGTCGCGGATCGTCACCACGGCGTCGGGAATGCCTTCCTTGATCAGCCGTTCGATCTCGCGTGCGTCCATGGCCATGGCGTCGTCCCTTCTCAGTTGCCCATGAAGCCGGCGAACCAGCCTTCATGCGCTGCCTTCAGTTCATCGACCGATATGGCACGGGCATCCCCGAGCTTCAAGGACGCGCCGCCGGTCACGCCGATGCGGATGATCGAGACGCCATCGGGCCGCGGCAGGCTGGCGAGAGCTCCGGCCTTGACGGTAACGGTATAGCGGCCCTGATCCTCGCCGAAGAAGGCGGTGAGGGGAGCAGCGCCCTCGGGTTCGGCGATCGTCGCGCCGATGCCCGACGCCATCGCCATCTCGGCCAGAGCCACGGCAAGGCCGCCATCGGACAGGTCGTGGACTGCCGAGACGAGGCCGTCGCGGATCAGCCCGCGCACGAAGTCGCCGACCTTGCGCTCATGGGCGAGATTGATACGCGGCGCGGGGCCCTCGTTGCGGCCGTGGATTTCGCGCAGGTAGGCCGACTGGCCGAGATGGGCGCCCCAGCCGGACGGGGCGCCGACGAGGAGAATATCCTCGCCTTCGGCGGCGAAACCGATCTTCGCCATCTTCGCCCAGTCGTCGATCAGCCCGACGCCGGCGATGGTCGGCGTCGGCAGGATGCCCTGGCCGCTGGTCTCGTTGTAGAGCGAGACGTTGCCGGAGACGATGGGGAAGTCGAGCGCGCGGCAGGCCTCGCCGATGCCCTTTATCGCCATCACCAGCTGGCCCATGATCTCGGGCCGCTCGGGATTGCCGAAATTCAGATTGTCGGTGGCGGCCAGCGGCAGCGCGCCGGTGGCGGTGATGTTGCGCCAGCATTCGGCCACCGCCTGCTTGCCGCCTTCGAACGGGTCGGCCTCGCAATAGCGCGGGTTGACGTCCGACGAGAAGGCCAGCGCCTTGGTCGCGTGGCCCTCGACGCGGACGACGCCGGCGTCGCCGCCGGGGATCTGCAAGGAATTGCCCTGGATCAGCGTGTCGTACTGTTCCCAAACCCAACGGCGGGACGACAGGTTGGGCGAGCCGACGAGCTTCATCAGCGCATCGGCCACGTCCATCTCGGGAACAGTGGCGAGAGTCGCGGGGGCCTTGGGCTCGATCCACGGCCGGTCATATTCCGGCGCTTCGTCGCCCAGCTCCTTGATCGGCAGGTTCGCCACCTCCTCGCCCTGATGGAAGACGCGGAAGCGCAGGTCGTCGGTGGTCTCGCCGACGATGGCGAAGTCGAGGCCCCATTTGCGGAAGATGGCTTCCGCTTCCTCTTCCTGCTCGGGGCGCAGCACCATGAGCATGCGCTCCTGGCTTTCCGACAGCATCATCTCGTAGGCCGACATGCGCTCCTCGCGCACCGGCACCTTGTCGAGGTCGAGGCGGATGCCGAGATCG
>DAOMOI010000167.1:0-5143 GCA_035444225.1 Aquamicrobium sp.
ATCTTCAGCGCGGTGTCGACCGATTCGGAACCCGAATTGGTGAAGAAGACGTGGTCCATGCCTTCCGGCGCGATGTCGACCAGCCGGTTGGCAAGCTCGAACACGATCGGGTGGCCCATCTGGAAGGCCGGCGCATAGTCGAGCTCGGCGGCCTGGCGCTGGATCGCCTCGGTGATCTTCGGCCGGCAATGGCCGGCATTGACGCACCACAGCCCGGCGGTGCCGTCCAGAACCTGGCGGCCGTCGGCCGTGGTGTAGTGCATGTCCTTGGCGGCCACCAGCATGCGCGGAGCCTGCTTGAACTGGCGGTTCGCCGTGAACGGCATCCAGAATGCGCTGAGATCGTTGGGGGCCACATTGAGCCTGTTGGACATGACCAAGCCTTTCCTTTTCGGTTTGCGGGAGCCCCTCTTCACGCGGTCGATGCTTGGTTCGTCCTGCGCAATCGTGCTACGCATTTTTTGACCGATTGGACAAACGTTAGCATCGCCAGACGGGCGGTCAAGCGATTACTAGCGCAGGAACGCGGCGCTTCGCCCGCTCCACAGGCAAGCGGTCGGCTGGTCCAGACGATTGGGCCAGATGAAACGCCAGCCCGCCCGAAAGGAAAGCCGAGCGCGCCATGGACGCCGCATCGCCGAAACGCCGGACCCGCATCCAGAACGAAAGGCGCGAGCTGATCCTCGAGGCGGCGCTGGAGATGTTCTCGCAGCACGGCTTTCGCGGCGCGACCATCGACGGCATCGCCGAGGCCGCCGGCATGTCGAAGCCGAATCTGCTCTACTATTTCCGCTCCAAGGAAGCCATCCATGTGACGCTGATGCAGCGGCTTCTGGAGACGTGGCTGGCGCCGCTGAAGGAGCTCGACGACGCCGGCGACCCCTTTGCCGAGTTGAGCGGCTATATCCGCCGCAAGCTGGAGATGGCGCGCGACTATCCGCGCGAAAGCCGCCTGTTCGCCAACGAGATCCTGCAGGGCGCGCCGCGCATCATGCCGATGATCGAGGGCGAGCTGAAGGCGCTGGTCGATGAGAAGGCGGCCGTCATCAAGGGCTGGATGGCCGCCGGCCGCATCGCCCGCGCCGATCCCTACCATCTGATCTTCGCGATCTGGGCGACGACGCAGCACTACGCCGATTTCGACGTGCAGGTGCGCGCGGTGCTGGGCCCCCAACGCGGCGGCGACGGCCGCTTCGACGACGCCGCGCGCTTCCTCGAACAGCTGTTCCTCAACGGGCTGAAGCTCTAGGCTCAGGACGACGACACGACGTGGAAGCCGCGATCGGGCAGGCTCCGCCTGGCGCGCTTCTGGCGGGCCTTGTCCTTGTAGAGCCGTTCGTCGGCCATGGCGACGACGTCCCTGCCGGCGGCGCGCGCCTCGGCCTCGGTCGCCGCGCCGATGCTGGCCGACAGGGCGACCGTCTCGCCATGCAGCGCCAGCGGCGTGGCGGCGATGCGGTTCCTGATGTCCGTGGCCACCGCCTGCGCCCGCTCCTGCGTCGCGTCGGGCAGCAGGATCGAGAACTCGTCCCCGCCCAGCCGCGCCACCACGTCGCCCTCGCGCACGCATTTGCGCAGAAGCGCGGCGAGCAGCACCAGTGCCGCGTCGCCGGCGGCATGGCCGAGCCGGTCGTTGAGCGGCTTGAAATCGTTCAGGTCGATCAGGACCACCGAGCAGGTCCGGTCCGCGTCCATGCTCCGGTCCCGCGCCCTGGCGAGGCTCTTCTGGAAGGCGCGCCGGTTGGCGAGCCCGGTCAGCTCGTCGGTTTCCGACAGCCGCACCAGCCTTTGATAGAGCTTGTCGATGGCCATCAGCGCGAAGCCGAGATTCCACACCGTGCCGCTGAACACCGTGCACAGCAGCGCGTAGGAGGCGAGCCCGTAATAGACCGTGTAGTCGAGCAGCCCCGCCATCACCGCCCCGTTGGAGGCGATGACGATGAGCTGCCCCAGCATGGCGACGGCGAAGGCGGCCATGGCGATGAAGGCGCCGATGCCGGGCAGCCGGTGACGCAGCAGGTGGACGATGCACATCGCCATCACCGTCGCCTGCCCGGCGGCGTAGACGATCGCGCGGCCGCGGTCGCTGTCATGCAGGGCGATCATGCAAAGCGCGGCGACGAGCGTTATCGCCGCGACCCATCCTTGCCCGCCTTCGAGATCGCGAAAGCGGCGCAGCCCGATCCAGAATTGCGAGAAGCCGACGAGGATGATGACGTTGCCCAGCACGGCGGGAACGAGCGCGCCCTCGTTGCCCTGGAAGGCGAGGACGATGCCGCCGACCAGCGACAGGATCGTCGCCGCCATCCAGTGCAGCACCGCCCGATGCGGGCGATAGGTATAGGCAAACCCCGCCCACACGACGGACATGGTCAACGAGATGAGGAAAATGACGATATAGAGCGTCAGGAAGTCGAGTTTCGGCATCTCCGGCCCCTTTCGCGGCGCACCCTAGAGGCGCTTCGTTAAGATCGGGACCCGAATATTGCGTAAAATTCTAACGATCGCGGCGCTGTCCTTAGCGGAAGTCGTACTCGCCCGAAGGCTCGACCTCGATCGGCCTGAGGTCGAGAAGCGCGGCCTGCGTCTGCGGCGAGATCGCGGCGGCGGGAAGCGTGCTCACCGTCGGCCGCCGGCGGCGGCGCTGCGGCGAAGGCTGCGCCTCGTCGGCGGCAATGTCGATGTCGTCGGCGGAAAGCGACGTCGCCGAAAGCTCGGTCGCGAGCCGGCGCAGCGCCTTCACGTCCGGCGCGCCCCTGGCCTTGATGACGATCATGCGAGGTCTCCCGCGCCGATGAACCCTGCGCGAGGCTTGCCGGTTTCAGGTTAAGGATCGGTTGACGGGGGCGGGCCAACCGGCCCGCCTCCCGCCAACTGCAAGCCGCCTACTCCGCCGCGACCCGCGCCATCGGGTTGTTCGGGTGCGTGGTCCAGTTGGCGTGGACGGGATCCACCGGCTTGCCGGTGCGCCTGTCGAGCGCGCCCGCCGCCAGCGGCTCCATGGTGATGCAGCCCTCGACCGGGCAGACATTGACGCACAGATTGCAGCCGACGCACTCCTCCTCCTTGACCTCGAAATGCCGCGCGCCGTCGACCATCGCCGTGATCGCCTGGTGCGAGGTGTCCTCGCAGGCGATGTGGCAGCGCCCGCACTTGATGCACAGGTCCTGGTTTATGTGCGCCTTGGCGACGTAGTTGAGGTTGAGATACTGCCAGTCGGTGACGTTGGGCACGGCGCGGCCGATGATGTCGTCGAGGCGCGCATGGCCCTTCTCGTCCATCCAGTTCTTCAGCCCCTCGATCATCTCCTCGACGATCTTGAAGCCGTAGGTCATGGCCGCGGTGCACACCTGCGCCGTGCCGGCGCCCAGCGCCATGAACTCGGCCGCGTCGCGCCATGTCGTGATGCCGCCGATGCCCGAGATCGGCAGGCCGCGCGTCTCGGGATCGCGGGCGATCTCGGCCACCATGTTCATGGCGATGGGCTTGACCGCGGGGCCGCAATAGCCGCCATGCGTGCCCTTGCCGTCGATGGACGGCTCCGGCGAGAAGCTGTCGAGATCGACCGCGGTGATCGAGTTGATGGTGTTGATGAGCGACACCGCGTCGGTGCCGCCGGCATGGGCCGCGCGCGCCGGCTTGCGAATGTCGGTGACGTTGGGCGTCAGCTTGGTGATGACGGGCATGCGCGTGTTCTGCTTGCACCAGCGCACCACCATCTCGACATATTCCGGCACCTGGCCGACGGCCGAGCCCATGCCGCGCTCGCTCATGCCGTGCGGGCAGCCGAAATTCAGCTCGATGCCGTCCGCGCCGGTCTCCTCGACCAGCGGCAGGATCGCCTTCCACGCCGCCTCCTCGCACGGCACCATGATCGAGACCACGATCGCGCGGTCGGGCCAGTCGCGCTTGACTTGCTTGATCTCGCGCAGGTTGACCCACAGGTCGCGGTCGGTGATCAGCTCGATATTGTTCAGGCCGAGCAGCCGTCGGTCGGCGCCCCAGATCGCGCCGTAGCGCGGGCCGTTGACGTTGACGACGGGCGGGCCTTCCTCGCCCAGCGTCTTCCACACCACGCCGCCCCAGCCGGCCCTGAAGGCGCGCACGACGTTGTAGGCCTTGTCGGTCGGCGGCGCGGAAGCGAGCCAGAACGGGTTGGGCGACTTGATGCCGACGAAGTTGGAGCGGATGTCGGCCATGGTCAGATCCTCCCTTCCGTGAGCGCGCGGTGGATCGACTCCGCCGCGTCGCGCCCGGCGGCCACCGCCGCCACAGTCAGGTCCTCGCGGGCGTCGGCGACGCAATCGCCGCCGGCCCACACCTTCGCCATCGAGGTGCGCCCCTCGGCATCGACCCTGATGCGTCCCCTTTCCAGCGCGATCATGTTGCCGCTGCCGTTCAGCGGCGCCGGCTCGAAGCTCTGGCCGATGGCCTTGAACACCTGGTCCGCCTCGATCACCACGGTCTCGCCGGTGCCGACGAGCCGGCCCTCGCGCATGTCGGTATATTCCATCTCGATCGCGACGAGGCGGCCCGACTCCTCGATGATCCGCCGCGGCTGGAGCCAGTGGCGGATCAGCACGCCCTTTGAGGCGGCCAGTTCCTGCTCCATGCGCGACGCGTTCATGTCTTCCTGGCCGCGGCGGTAGCAGATCGTCACCTCCTCGGCGCCCAGCAGCTTCGACTGGATGGCGGCGTCGATGGCGGTCATGCCGCCGCCGATGACGACGACGCGCCGGCCGACCGGAATCGAGGCGAGATCGTCCGCCTGCCGCAGCTCGGCGATGAAGTCGACGGCGTTGTCGACGCCTTCCGCCGTCTCGCCGGCAGCATTGAGCGCATTGACCCCCGCCAGCCCCATGCCGAGGAAGACGGCGTCGTAGCCCGCGACCAGCTCCGCCAGCGAGACGTCGCGGCCGAGCGCCTTGTCGTAGTCGATCACGATGCCGCCGACCTCGGTGACGTAGTCCACCTCCGCCTGCGCGAAGTCGTCCGTCGCCTTGTAGGCGGCAATGCCGTATTCGTTCAGCCCGCCCGGCTTGGGCCGCGCCTCGAAGATGGTGACGTCGTGGCCCTTGACCGCGAGCCGGTGCGCGCAGGCGAGGCCGGCCGGCCCCGCCCCGACCACGGCGATCCGCCGGCC
>DAOMOI010000167.1:5153-5358 GCA_035444225.1 Aquamicrobium sp.
TTCTTCTGCCGGTCGGCGCGGCGCGGTCGTAGAACTGCTTGCCGGCCGCGATCGCCACGTCGGTGGCGTAGCGTTGCAGCCGGCCGATCTGCACCGGCTTGCCTTCCGCCGCCTCGCGCACGCAAGCCTCCTCGCACAGCGTCTCGGTCGGGCAGACGCGGGCGCACATGCCGCCGAGGATGTTCTGGTCGAAGATGGTGCGCGC
>DAOMOI010000168.1:0-5341 GCA_035444225.1 Aquamicrobium sp.
GAAGACGAGGCGGAGCGCGCCGAGCGCATAGAGCGGCGCGAGCTGGAACATGACGGCGGGGAGGTCGCCGCCGGCCCGCGCCGCGAACAGCTGCGCCAGCGGTGCCGCGCCGAGAAAGGCGAAGCTCATCAGCGACACGCCGAGCGGCCTGTGGCGCGGCGGCAGTTCCTCCGTCACCAGCGCGAGCGCCGCCGGCGGGAAGATCGACGCCGCCAGCCCCTGCGCCACCCGCGCCGCCAGCAGGACGCCGAATCCGCCCGCCATCCCGACCAGCGCCGTCGCCAGCCCGGTGGCGGCCAGCCCGATCACGATCATGCGCTTGCGGCCGTGGCGGTCCGACAGCGGGCCGAAGAGCAGGAAGCCCGCCGCATAGGCGAGGCCGAAGGCGGTGCCGGCGAGCGCGGCTTCGGCGGGATCGACGGCGAAGCGGGCGGCGATGCCGTCCACCAGCGGAATGGTGATGTAGAGCTGGCCGACGACGAGAAAGCCGCAGGCCATGAGAAGCGCCAGCAGCGCGCCATGGCGGCCGGTCAGCCCGGCGTCCTCATTTTGAAACCTGACGTTAGCTTGAGATTGTGGATGCATGTCTTCCTGTCCGGTTTGTCTGTCGGGTGGCTGTCGGATGCCCCGCTGCGGGGCGGAACCCTCCGGCCGCGCGTGGAGGCGGCCTCGGGAAAGGAATCCGGCAAGGAACGGGGAAACGGGTGCAGCAGCGGCGGCGCGCGGGAACGCCCCTTGCCCTAGCCTCGCCGCGCCTCGGCGATCAGCCTTTCCATGCGGGCGATGTTGTCTTCCAGATCGCGCTTGAACACGGTCAGCTCGTGCAGCTGGGTGTCGGCCCTGGCGAGCTGGGCCTTCAGGATCTCGATCACCTTTTCCTTGCCCCGGATGCCGGTCGCGTCCACGAAATAGAGGTCGAGGACGGCGGCGATCTCGTCGAGGTTGAGCCCGAGCCGCTTGAGCGCGGCGATCTTCTCCAGACGCCTGAGCGCGACGTCGTCGTAGTAGCGATAGCCCGCGCCCTCGCGCTCGGCCGGCCGCAGCAGGCCGAGGCGCTCGTAATAATGGATCGTGCGGTGGCTGACCCCGGCCCGCTCCGACAGTTCCCCGATCTGCATGAGGGATGACAAATCCGCGCCTCATCTAAACCTTACGTTGGGTGTAGATTTAGATCGCAGGCCACCTCCTGTCAATCCCGGACGCCATTGCGCGAATCTCCAAAAGAGGCATGCTGCGGTTTCGGGAATTTTCGCGCGGGCGCATTGCCTCGCCGTCGTTCCCCGATCCAGCAGCCCGGAGGGTGGAACTTGTCTCAGGAACTGGCGACTGTCCTTGCCGCGCTGGCGATCTATGCGGCCGCCGTTCTCAGCCCCGGACCGAATTTCACCCTCATAACGCGCCTCGCGGCGTCCGGCGCGCGGCCCGCTGCCCTCGGGGCCACGCTCGGGTTTTCCGTGGGCGCGACGCTCTATGCCGTTCTGTCCATGACCGGCCTTGCCCTCGTCGTCACCCGCGTCGGGTGGCTGGTGACGTTCGTTCAGATCGCCGGCGGCTGCTACCTCGTCTATCTCGGGCTGTCGGCATGGTTCGGCCGCGCCGCAAGGACGCCCGGCGGTTCCGGAAGCCCCGATGTCGCCGGCGCGGCGCGCGGGTTTCGCATGGGATTGGTCGTCGAGTTGTCGAACCCGAAAGGCATCGCCTTTTTCGTCAGCTTCTTCGCCGTCGCGGTTCCCATGGAAACGGCGCTGTGGGCGAAGGCGGCGATCCTTGCCGGCGGGTTCGTTCTCGAGATCGCGTGGTACGGAGCGGCGTCGTTCCTGCTGTCCACCCGCCCCGCGCGCGCCGTCTACAAGCGGTTTGCGATCTGGATCGAGCGTGCGATCGGCACGCTTCTCGCCGGCTTCGGCCTGCGCCTGATTTCGGAAAGGATCTAACCGCGCCGCGTCCAAGCGGACGTTCAGTTCCGCATGCACGGATCGGGCTCGCGATCCGCGCTCAATTGCGCGGCGAGCCACGCGCCGGCCTGCGCGAGCACGTCCGCAAGCCGCTCGTTTCCGTCCCTGTCGTTCATGCCGTGGTCGTAGCCGGGAAATTCCCAATAGGTCAGGTTGCAGCGCCCCGCCCCGGCGAAGAGATCGTTGACGGCGCGGGCCGCATCCGGCGCGCCCGAAACGTCGCGTCCGCCCTGTATCAGCAGGAAGCCGGCATCGGCGCGCAGCATGTCGTCGGCCGCCCGGCGGTCGATCGCGTCGGCCCAGAACCGCAGGCTGTGCCCAGCCCACAATTCGGAGCTTTCGGGGTTGCGGCGCGCCTTCTCGAAGGCGGCGTCGGCGGAGGGCCGCCCTTCCTCGGGGATCGAACCGCGCACCATCTGCCCGAACGGAACCCCGCCGCCGGTCGAGACCAGGATGGCGGCGTCGGCATCGACCTCCGCCGCCAGCATCGCCATCGCCAGCCCGCCCTCGGAGCCACCGAACAGCACCAGCACGCCGTTCCACCACGAGGCGCCGCGCAGGCTTTCGACGACCTGCCGGTAGTCGGCGACGCGCTGCGACAGCGTGTGATTGTCGCGAAACGCCTTCGGGCAATCCGCATTGTCCAGCGCTGACGGCGCGTCGTCCTGCGCGACGCCGTATTTCTCGACCGTCAGCGCCGCGAGGTTTGCGAACGCCGCCCGCGCCTGTCGCATGGCGCCGCTCTGCATCGCCGGCAGGCACCCTGATCCCTGGGCGAGAACGATCAGCCCGACCTTTCCGTCGCCGTCCGGGCGGTCGAGCGTCCAGCGGATGGCGCTGCCGTCGGGACGCCGCGCCTCGCCATGCTCCGGCGCGGCCATGGCCGCGCCCGGCAAGGCAAGCAGGCAAAGCGCAAGGGGAAGGATGCGGGAGAACATGGTCATGGGCGGGCCTTTGCCTTGACGAGAAGGAGGGGCGCGGCGGCGAGGCCGAGCAGGGCGAGAAGATGGGCCGCTGCCGGCAGCGCCACCCCGACCGCGATCGCCCCCGGCCGGCCGGCGGCGGGTACCGTCACCGCCAGATGCAGCATCGCCCCGAGGCAGGCGACCGTGCCGATTCCGAGCAGCGACCATGCCGGCCGGCACCGCTGGCGCAGGGCGATCGCGGCGATCGCCCACGCCGTCAGCACCGGAACCACGCTGCCCGGCGCGTTCCGCGCCGCCATGGCCGCCGCCCCGAACCAGGGAGGAACCGCGCCGGGCGAGGTGAAGGCGGCAAGGAGGAAGGCCGTGGCGGCGACGGCCGCAAGCTGGATCAAGACCGGCACCAGCAGGAAGACGGCCCAGGGGATCGTCGCCGCCCGGCTTTGAAACCGCCGGTCCGCGATCATGGGCGCCGCCAGATCGTCGACGCCGCCGAGCCGGGCCAGCGCCCGTCGCCGCGCCGCGACGGGGTCGAGGCCGGCGGCCATTTCCTCGGCCGCGAGATCGTCCAGATGGTCGCGAAGCTCCGCGACATAGCGCGACGCGCTGGACGGCCGGACGCCGGCGCGGACCAGCCGTTCCTTCAGCATGTCGAGCGGATCAGGCACGCGCCGGCGCTCCGAGCACGCCGCCGACCGCCCCGGCGATACGCGTCCACGCGCTCGCCGCGCGGGCGAGCCGCTTTTCCCCGACCGGCGTCAGCGCGTAGTAGATGCGGCTGCGGCCGGCGACGGTCTGGCGGCGCGATTTCAGCGCGCCCTCGCGCTCCAGCATGTGCAGCAGCGGATAGACGACGCCCTCGCCGAGCACGATCGCCTCGCCGGTCGCGGCGCGAATGGCCTGGACCAGCTCGTAGCCATACATTTCCCGATCCTTGAGCAGCCGCAGGACGAGCAGCTCCGGAACGCCGCTCAGATAGTTGGGACCCGCCTCGCGCATCACATGACCCTCATGCCTATTGATCCGAGGTATATACCTATCATGTCGAGGTATGCAACCGCCGCCGCTCCGATGCCGCGGGAAGCACGCGAAACTTGCCGGTGGATTGATCGCCGTCGGCTGCTATGCTGAACTTGGGAGTCCTTGGACGTCCGGCGCTCGCTCCCGCCTTCGCAAGCGAAAGCGGCGGCTTGACAGGTTCAAACGAAAAAGAGGGAACTCGACACATGCAGGATTTCATTCGCACCAGCCTGATCGGCGCGGCATTCGCCATGGCGCTGTCCGCGTCCGCCTCCGCCCAGACCAACTGGGACATGGCGACACCCTATGGCGACAACAACTTCCACACCCAGAATATCGCCGCCTTCGCCGACGAGATACGCGAGGCGACCAATGGCAGCCTTAACATCACCGTCCATTCGGCGAACTCGCTGTTCGGCCATGCCGAGATCAAGGACGCGGTGCGCGACGGGCTGGTGCCGATGGGCGAGATCTTCCTGTCGCGCCTCGCCAACGAGGACCCCATCTTCGAGTTGGACGGCATCCCCTTCCTGGCCTCGTCCTATGACGAGGCGAAGGCCCTGTGGGAAGCCTCGCGCGACGTGGTGACGGCGAAGTTCGCCGAGCAGGGCATGACCGTGCTCTATTCCGTCGCCTGGCCCGGCCAGAGCCTCTATCTGCGCCGCGAGGTGACCGATCCGGCCCAGTTCCAGGGCATGAACTTCCGCGTTCCCAACGTGACGACCGAACGTCTGGCCGTGCTTCTCGGCGCCACGCCGACGCAGACGGAGGAAACCGACGTTCCCACCGCCTTCTCGACCGGCCGGGTCGATGCGATGATCACCTCGCCCTCCACCGGCGCCAACAACAAGGCGTGGGACTACACCACCCACTATATCGACGTGCGCGGCTGGCTGCCGAAGAACATCGTCTTCGTCAACACCGACGCCTTCGAATCGCTCACCGAGGAGGAGCGCGAGGCGGTCCGCAAGGCGGCGGCGACCGCCGAGGAGCGCGGCTGGCAGATGTCGGTCGAGGAGAACGACACCAAGATCGCCGAGCTGGAAGCCGGCGGCATGATCGTCTCCAAGCCCACCGAGGCCGTGGCGGCCAAGCTGCGCGAGATCGGCGAGATCATGACCAACGAATGGATGGAGCGGGCCGGCGACGACGGCAAGGCCATCCTCGATTCCTACCGCAATCAATAAAAGAAGGCGGCGGGCGGCCTCCGGGCCGCCCGTTCCGTCCGAGGGGAACAAACGCCTATGCGCAAGGCACTCGATGCTCTCTACCGCGCCGCGCTCATCGGCGCCTGCTTGGCGATGATCATCATCGTGATCCTCGTCTTCGCCCAGGTCCTGGGCCGCGTGACCGACCGGATCGCAGTCTTTTTCGGCATGGGCCGCTACGGCTTCATCGTGCCGTCGCTGGCCGAGATCGGCGGCTTCCTTTTCGTCGGCACGG
>DAOMOI010000169.1:0-5309 GCA_035444225.1 Aquamicrobium sp.
TGATCGGCCTTTTTCCCCGGTCGCGGTCGGCGCCGCAGCCGAAGACGACGACGACGCGGCCCGTGGTGAACGGGCGCACCGCCTTCAGCACGTTCTCCAGCGCCTCAGGCTTGTGGGCGTAGTCGACATAGACCGGCGCGCCCTCTCCGGTCGCGCCGACGAGTTCGAGCCGCCCGGAAGCGCCTTTCAGCTTCTCCAGCGCCGCAAGCGCCTTGTCCGTCGCCACGCCGGTCGCGATCGCCAGCCCCGCCGCGACCAGCGCGTTGGAAACCTGGAAATCGCCGGCGAGCGGCAGGTCGATCTCGTGGATCGTCCCGTTCGCCTCGATCTCGGCGCGCTGGCGGTGGCGCTCGTGCTCGACGCGCTTCACTTGCAGGAAGGAACCCGTGCGGCCAACGGTCAGCACGTCGAGGCCGGCCCTCCGCGCCGCCTCGATGGTCGGCCGCGACCACGCGTCGTCGGCGAAGATCACGGCCGGCGCGCCGCGCGGCAACAGCCCCGTGAACAGCCGCATCTTGGCGGCGTGATAGTCCTCGACCGTCGGATGATAGTCCATGTGGTCGCGGCCGAGATTGGTGAAACCGCCGGCCGCCAGCCTCACACCGTCGAGGCGGCGCTGGTCGAGGCCGTGGCTCGACGCCTCCATCGCCGCATGGGTGACGCCCTCGCCGGCGAGTTCGGCCAGAAGCCGGTGCAGCGCCACCGGATCGGGCGTGGTCAGCGAGCCGTATTCCTCGCGCCCCGGCGCGGTGACGCCGGTGGTGCCGATCGAGGCGGCGGCGAAGCCGGCCTGTTCCCAGATCTGGCGGGTGAAGGAGGCAACGGAGGTCTTGCCGCTGGTGCCGGTGACCGCGACCATCGTTTCGGGCTGCACGCCGTAGAAAGTGGCCGCCATGAGCGCCAGCGCCCGGCGCGGGTCCTCGACCTCGATCACCGGCACGCCGATATCGGTCGCAACTGCACCCCTTGCCGCGATCACCGCACGGGCGCCGCGCCGCGCCGCGTCGAGGGCGAAGCGCGCGCCGTCGGCCTTCGTTCCCTGAAGCGCGGCGAACAGGAAGCCGTCGGCGACCTGGCGCGAATCCGATGTCAGGCCGGCGACCTCGATGCCGGCGAGCGGGGCGGGAACGGGCAGGACACCGGCGAACTGGCTGAGCTTCATCGAAATCCACGGCCCGGCTGCGAGTGCGGTCAAGTTGGCGTCCCCTGGCTGAGAATCACTGTGAAGAGACCAGAAGGGCGCCACTTTCATGGCCGAAATCGGGCTTCACGCCAAGCAACGCGGCCGAGCGGCGGATGATGTTGCCGACGACCGGCGCGGTGTTGAGGCCCGACGTCGCGCTCATGCCGGGCTTTTCCGGCTTCGGCTCGTCCAGCACCACGAGAACGACGTATTCGGGATCGTTGACCGGGAAACCGGCGAGGAAGGCATTGAAACGCTTGTCGTTGGAGTAGCGGCCGTTGACGACCTTCTCCGCTGTTCCGGTCTTGCCGCCGACGAAATAGCCCGGCACCTCGGCGCGCCGCCCCGACCCCTTCTCGACATTCAGCCGGAACAGGTAGCGCATCATCGCGCTGGTCTTTTCCTTGATGACGCGGGTGGCCGACGCCTCCGCCTGTCCCTCCGTGCGCGGCAGGAATGTCGGCTGGATCAGCAGGCCGCCGTTCAGCATCGCCGCCGCCGACATCGCCGTCTGGAGCGGCGTGGTCGCGACGCCATGGCCGAAGGAGATGGTGATCTGGTGGATGCGCTTCCATTGCGACGGCTCGGTCGGGCGCGCCACCTCGGGCAGCTCCGTGTGCATCCGGTCGAGCAGCCCGATCGAGCGGAAGAAGGCGCGGTGCTGCTCGACACTGACCGTCTCGGCCATGCGCGCCGTGCCGATGTTCGACGAATAGATGAATACCTCCGGCACGGTCAGCACCCTGCCCTTGCCGTGGAAGTCGCGGATGGTGTGGCGCGCGATCTGGATCGGCCGCGAGGCGTCAAAGCGGCTGTTGAGGCTCGCCGTGCCGGCGTCGAGCGCCATGGCGAGCGTGAAGCCCTTGAAGGTCGAGCCCATCTCGTAGACGCCGGCCGACATGCGGTTGAGCCGGTCCTTCTCATGGGCGTTGAACGGGTTGTTCGGGTCGTAGTCCGGCAGCGAGGCCATGGCCAGCACCTCGCCGGTGCGGGCGCTGAGCACCACCGCGCCGGCGCCGATGGCGCGATATCGCTCCATCGCCTGCTCCAGCTCGTCGCGCAGGATGTGCTGGACGCGCAGATCTATCGACAGCCGCACCGGCTCCAGATCCTTGGGGATGGCGAGGCCCGTCGCCTGCAGGTCGGCCAGCCCCTGGTCGTCGATGTACTTCTCCATCCCGGCGATGCCCTTGTTGTCGACATTGACCAGGCCGACGATGTGGGCGGCCGTCGCCCCGCCGGGATAGAAGCGGCGCTTCTCGGTGCGGAAGCCGACGCCGGGGATGCCGAGCTGCATGATCGCCTGCTGCTGGCGCGGCGAAAGCTGGCGCCTGAGCCAGATGAAGCCGGCGTCGCTCTTCAGCCGGTTGTAGGTCTGCTCGACATTCAGGTCGGGCAGGATGGTCAGGAGCTTCTCCAGCGCCTCGTCGGCATCGACGATGCGGCGCGGCTCGGCATAGAGCGAGGCGGTGTTGATGTCGGTGGCCAGCACCTCGCCGTTGCGGTCGATGATGTCGGGCCGCGAGGCCGTCACCCGCGAAGGGCCGGGGCCGCCCTCCTCCAGCTCCTGCATGCCGAGGAAGACCAGCCGTCCGGCAATGGCGCCGTAGAGGCAGAGGAACACGGCCATGGTCATGACGATGCGCCCGCGCCCGCCCGACGACTTGGCGAGGCCGTCGATGACGATGCGGCCGCCGTCGTCGCCGGCCGTGTCTAGCCTCTTCTTGCGCCAGCGGCCGATCATTGCCCGATGCTCCCGGTGGTGACGCCGTCGGGCATGCCGCCGGCCATCGCCTCCTCGGCGACGATGTCCTCGATGCGCAGCGGCCGCGCCGGCAACTCGTCGAGCCGACCGATCTGGTGGGCCTCGACGGGCACGAGGTGAAGCTCGTCGCGATAGGCCTCGGCCAGCTTCTGCAGCCGCGCCGGCTGGGTCAGCAGGCTCCAGTCGGCCTTGAGCACGTCGATCGTCTCCTCCTCGAAGCGGATGGCCGCCTCCAGCTTGCGCAGCTTGGAAAGCTCGGCCTCGGCATCGTGCTTGGTCATGTAGGTGAAGCCCGCCGCGCAGACCATGACGGCGATCAGCACCATGTCGGTCGTCCTGAACATGGCCTCACCTCTCTCCTGAAATGTCGGGCAGCGAGGGCAGCCCGAAAATGGATGCGTCTTCGCCGCGCGCCGGCGCCGCCGTGCGCACGGCCGCCCGCAGCTTGGCCGAGCGCGCGCGCGGGTTTTCCTCCGCCTCGCGCTCGCTTGCGGCGATCGCCTTGCCCGGCTTGTCGAAGGTGGCTTCCCGCTCCACCGCCGCCGGCAGATGGCGTGAGCCCGAGGCGCGGCCGGAACGGTCGGCGAGGAACCGCTTCACCATCCGGTCCTCGAGCGAATGGAAGGTGACGACGACCAGCCGCCCGCCGGGCTTCAACGTCCGCTCGGCGGCGAACAGCGCCCGCCCCAGCTCGCCCAGCTCGTCATTGACGAAGATGCGCAGCCCCTGGAAGGCGCGGGTCGCGGGGTGGATCCTGTCGCCCGGCTTGCGCCCGAGCACGCCCTCGATGGCCTCGGCCAGATCGCGCGTGCGCTCGAACGGCTTTTGCGCGCGGCGCTTCTCGATCATGCGCGCGACGCGCCCGGCATGGCGCTCCTCGCCGTAGAAGCCGAAGATGCGGGCGAGGTCGCCCGCCTTGAAGCGGTTGACCACGTCGGCCGCGCCCGGCCCCTCGCGCTCCATGCGCATGTCGAGCGGCCCGTCATGGCGGAAGGAGAAGCCGCGTTCCGACTCGTCGAGCTGCATCGAGGAAACGCCGATGTCGAGGACGACGCCGTCGACCTGTTCCCCGGCCGCCTTATCGAGAGCGGAGAAACGGCCATGGACGAGCCTGAGCCGCCCGTGGGCCTCAGCCTCCAGCGCCCGGCCCGCCGCAATCGCGTCGGGGTCGCGGTCGATCGCGACGACGTTCGCGCCCGCTTCGAGGATGGCGCGCGTGTAGCCGCCGGCGCCGAAGGTGCCGTCTATGACCGTCTCGCCCGCCTTCGGGGAAAGGGCCGCCAGCACCTCGGCGAGCATGACCGGAATGTGGCGGGCCGGTCCGCCAACGGCGTCGTCCCCGCCGTGGCCCGCCATCATTCCGCGCCCCCGTTCCCCGTATCCTGCGCGGCATGGCGCAGCGCCAGCAGCCGCTCGCGCACCTGCGCGCCATAGGCGGCCAGCCGTGACGGCTCCCACATCTGGAAGAAGGTGCCGCGCCCGACGAAGGCCACCTCGCCCGAAATACCCGTATGGTCGCGGATGAAATCCGTCACCGTGATCCGCCCGTCCTGGTCCAGCTTGAGGAAGTCGCTGTCGCCATGGACGAAATAGGACATGTCGTCCGCCGTCTGGAGGAAGGGATCCTCCATCGCGATCCGCGCCTCGTAGCGGTCGAGCAGGTCGAGCCCGCCGACATCCAGCGCCGGCCGGTCGAGCGCCTTCAGCGCATAGAGTTCCTGATAGCCCCGCTTCGCCACCACCGCGCGGAAATGCGCCGGCACCGACACCCGCCCCTTGGCGTCGATCCTGTTCACGGCACTGGATAGAAAACGGTCCATGACCCGATGCTGCCGTCCCTGCCGCCGCGCTCGCGGCCATGTCCCCCGACATGGCGCGAACCGCCTTTTCCGCACGCTGCGCAACGCCCTTCCGCTTCGGTGAGCCAAGCCCGCCGCGCGCCCGCGCGGCCGCCGGTTTCAGTGACGCTTCACCTGGAACTGGAACGAGGTTGCAATGATGGAAAAGGGATAACATGGGGCAATATGGGCGTCAACGGGAACAGACCGCCCCAACTGCCCTGCCGGCCGCATGTCGGCCCGGCGCGGAGGCAATATGGCAGCCAGCCCGAATTTATCCTGCGTTAAGCTTAATGAAGCGTTAGGGCCGAGGGCCGACCTCCCCTTTGGCACAGAAAAAGGCCCGTCGCCGGATGGCGACGGGCCTCGTGCCCTGTCGAGGTGCAGCGGGCCTACCAGCCCTGACGACCGTACCAGTCGTCGACGTCGCGCCTCACGCGGTCCTTCTCGATGCCGTAGCGTTCCTGGATCTTGCCTTCGAGCTGGTCGCGCTTGCCGGCGATGACGTCGAGATCGTCATCGG
>DAOMOI010000170.1:0-5297 GCA_035444225.1 Aquamicrobium sp.
GGCGAGCCGCCGCCGGCCGGCTGGTGCTAGCGGCGCAGGCCGAGCTTCTCGATCAGGGTCTGATAGCGACCCTCGTCCTTGCGCTTCAGGTAGTCGAGCAGGCTGCGGCGCTGCGAAACCAGAGCGAGCAGACCACGACGGGAATGGTTGTCCTTCTTGTGGTCCTTGAAGTGCTCGGTCAGGTTGCGGATGCGCTCGGAAAGGATCGCCACCTGGACTTCCGGCGAGCCGGTGTCGCCCTTGGCGGTCGCGAATTCCTTGACGAGTTCCTGCTTGCGTTCTGCGGTGATCGACATCGTGCTTTTCCTTTTGGATTGGAGGAAACGGGTCGCCCACGGCCGGGATGTCGTCCAGCGGGGGCCGGTGAACATCCGCGCCCATGGGGCGGATGTTGCCGCGCATATAGTCGAAGCGCCGCCCGATTGCCAGAAAAATCGCCGGTGCCGTCCGAATCAGCCTTCCTGCCCGGCGCTGCCGCCGGCCGGGGGCGGAACCTCGACATCGGGGCGCAGGCGCTCGCGCGGCATCGAGACCCGGCATTCCAGTCCGTCATTGTGCAGGGTGCGCTCGATTTCGGCCTCCAGCGCGCCGCCCAGCATGCGCTCGATCACCTCGGTGCCGAAGCCGCGCGTCTCGCCGCGCCGGCGCACGCGCGGGACATGTTCGCGCCAGTGGAAGACGAGGCGGTCGCCGGCCCGCTTCCAGCTGATCTCCAGCCTGCCGTCGGGCCAGGCGAAGGCGCCGTATTTGGCGGCGTTGGTGGAAAGCTCGTGCAGCGCCAGCCCCAGCGTCTGCGCCGCCTGGTTGGACAGGCGGAAGGGGATGCCCGAGATGGTGAGCCGGCCGGGATCGTTGGGCCGGAACGGCTCGATCTGGGCCTCGACCAGCGCGCGCAGCTCGACGCCGGCGACGCCGCCGGCGATCAGCAGGTCGGTCGAGCGCGCCAGCCCCTGTATCCGCTTCTGGAACGAATCCTGGAAGGCGGCGAAGGAGCGGGCGTGGCGCGCCGTCTGCTTGGCGATCGAGGACACGACGGTCAGCTGGTTCTTGGAACGGTGCGCGACCTCGCGCATCAGGAAGCGGATCTCGCTCTCCGCCGCCTGCCGGTCCTTGGACGCCTGCGCCAGCGCCTGCGAAACGGTGGCGAATTCGCTGATCGGGTAATCGCCCTCCTCGACATGCTCGCCGGCGCCGAGGCGCCGCGCCTCGCCCGTCAGCCGCTTGACCGAGCCGGTGACGCGGCGGCTGAGCATCCAGGCCAGCACGATACCGACGGCGATGATCGCCAGCCCGCCCAGCGCCAGCATGCGCATGGCGCTGACGACGGGCGCGTACACCACGGCGGTCGGCGCCCAGACGATGGTTTGCCACCCGGTCAGCTCGGAGCGGGCGCGCACGGTCTCGTAGGTCTCGCCCTGGTGCTCGATCGTCGCCGGCAGGGTGATGCCCGGGCCGGCGTTCTCGCCGCCGGTGAGGAAGAAGGGCTTGCCGACATCCTGCCACGACTGGGACGAGGCCATGACCATCCCGTCGCCGTCGACGATGACCGCATTCCAGCCGCCGCGCAGGTTGCGGGCGGCAAGCGTGCCGGCGAGCGCTTCGACATTCTGCGACAGGAGCAGGATCCGCGCGTCGCTGCGGCCCTCCTCCAGCGGCAGCATGACGTTGAACACCCAGCGCTGGGCGGTCTCGCCGAAGAAGACGCCGGTGACGGCCGGCTCGCGGGAGGACAGGACCCGTTCCGCGGTCTCCTTGTGAGTGATCTCGGGAAGCGGGGAGCCGAACGGCGCGCGCGTGTTCATGATCTGGCCGAAGTCGGAATCGACCAGAACCAGATAGGTGCCGCTGTCGTCGAAGGCTTCGGCGACCCGCCGGTAGAAGCTGGCGCGGTCGCCGTTGTGGATGCCGGGCGCCGTCGACAGGACGCGCAGCGTCATCACCATGCCGGCGATCTGGCGGTCGACGGATTCGGCGATGGAGCCGGCGGTCGCCTCCGCCAGCGTCGTCAGCATCGCCTGCTGGGCGTCGTTGTTGCGGCGGAACGCGACGGCCGAGAAGATCAGCTCGGGCAGGACGATCGCGGCGACGAGCAGCGACAGGATCGTTCCGATGGAGATCCGGCCGCGCGTGCTCGCCTTGCTTTCCCGTTCACTGTCCGACACGGCTTCCCTCACGTCCGCTGAGCGGGACAATGCCCGCCCGGCAGCGGAAAGGCCAGCAAAATCAGCCCCCGTATCAGCGCGTGAAGACGCGCTTGGGCCGGAACATGCCCGCCTCGATGGCGCCGATGGCGATCAGGCGGCCATGGACGAAGGCGCAGGCCTCGTCGGCCTCGACCGGCGCGTCGCGGCCGCGCACGATCACCGGATTGCCGAGACGGATGCGCGCGGCCGCGTCGTCGCTGACGGCGACCTGCGGCAGGCAGTCGAGCGCGGCGCCGGTGTCGAGCAGCAGCGCGTCGAGCGCCTTCCACTCGGCCGGACCGGGGCGGGGCTTGCGCCCCTCGGCATCTTCTTCCGCCGGCGGCTCGGCCGAAAGGGGGGCAGGCGTCGCCGCCTGCTCCAGCTCGGCCAGCGTGACGAGATCGTCGGGGGTGAAGGGAAAAACCTCGGTGCGGCGCAGCTCGGCAATGTAGCCCCAGCAGCCGAGATCGCGGCCCATGTCGCGGGCGAGCGAGCGGACATAGGTGCCCTTGCCGCATTCGATCTCGAACACGGCGGTGTCCGCGTCCGGCATCTCGATCAGGTCGAAGCGGCCGATCTCGACCTCGCGGGCGGGAATCTCCACCGCCTCGCCCTCGCGGGCGAGGTCGTAGGCGCGCTCGCCGCCGATCTTGATCGCCGAGAATTGCGGCGGCACCTGCATGATGATTCCGGTATATTTCGGCATGACGGCGCGGATCGCGGCCTCGTCGGGGCGGGCGTCGGAGGTCTTCGCCACCGCGCCCTCGAGGTCGTCGGTGGTGCGCTCCTGCCCCCACGCGACGGTGAAGCGATAGACCTTGGCCCCGTCCTGAACGTAGGGCACGGTCTTGGTCGCCTCGCCGAGCGCGATCGGCAGCATGCCCGAGGCCAGCGGATCGAGCGTGCCGGCGTGGCCTGCCTTCTCGGCGCCGTAGAGCCACTTGATCTTCGAGACGGCGTCGGTGGACCCCATGCCCTTCGGCTTGTCGAACACCAGCCAGCCGGAAACCGGCCGGCCCTTCTTCCTGCGCTGCTGGCGGGCCATCAGTCCTCTTTCTCTTCGTCCGCGTCGCGGTCGAGATCGCGCGCCACTTGCGGAGAACGCAGAAGCTCGTCGATGCGGGCCATGTTGTCGTAGCTGGTGTCGGGCCGGAAACGGAATTCCGGCATGTACTTCAGTTGCCTCAGCGCGCCGGAGACGCGGCCGCGGATGAATTTGGCGTTCTTCGCCAGCGCCTTGATCACCGCCTGCTCATCAGCCTCGCCGATCAGCGAGACGAAGACGGTGGCGATCTTCAGGTCGGGCGACATCCGCACCTCCGAGACGGAGACGAGGACGTTCTCGACCACGTCGTCGCGGATCTCGCCGCGCTGGAGGACGTCGGTCAGGGCATGGCGCACCTGCTCGCCGACGCGGAGCTGGCGCTGGGAAGGGCCGGCCGGCTTCATCATGGCCTTCGCTCCGCGCCGCACGCGGCCGCGAATCGCATGTCCGCTTGACAGACCTTCGTATTCCGAACGACGATCCCCGCTTCGGGACCTCGATGATTCGGCTGGCGATGAACCTTCGTCATATTCTGTCCGCCCTCGCGCTTTCCCTTGTCGTCCCGTCTTTGGCGGCGGCCGGCGAGGAATCGCTGATCGACCGCCTGCGTTTCGAGACGCGCAATGCCGACCGCCTCGAATTGCGGCTCGGCCTCGCATCCTACGACACCGGCCTGTTCAGCGGGCAGGACTATTCCGGCCTCACGCTGCACGGCCAGTTCATGTTCCCCTCGCCCGACTTCCTGGCCGCGATCGGCGCGCCGCGGCCCTATGTCGGCGTCAACGTCTCCCCGGGCGGCCAGCGCACCGACTTCCTGTTCGCCGGCGTCGAATGGGAAACCTACGTCACCGACCGGCTCTACCTTCTCGCCAGCGTCGGCGGCGCGGTCCACAACGCGGACGACCTCCACGGCCCGGTCGGCTACAAGGCGCTGGGCTGCCGGGCGTTGTTCCATCTTTCGGCCGGGCTCGGCTACGATGTCAGCCCCAACCTCACTGTGCAGGTCTATCACGATCATTTCTCGAACGCGGGGCTGTGCAGCCGCAATCAGGGCGCCGACCATGTCGGCGTGCGGGTCGGCTATCGCTTCTGAACCGGGTTCCTGCCCTCGACGTTCCGCCGAGCGGAGAAGGCCGGCTATCCTTGCCGGCCTCCGGTTCGCGTGAGGCTGCCGGTCAGAGCGAGCGCGTCACCATCTCGACACGGAAGGCCTCGATGACGTCGCCGGCGCGGATGTCCTCGTAATTGGCGAAGGCCATGCCGCATTCCTGGCCGACCGGCACCTCGGAGACCTCGTCCTTGAAGCGCTTCAGCGTCTTCAGCGTGCCCTCGTGGATGACGACGTCGTCGCGGATCAGGCGCACGCCCGCGCCGCGCTCCATCTTGCCCTCGGTGACGCGGCAGCCCGCCACCTTGCCGACCTTGGTGATGTTGAACACCTCGAGGATCTCGGCATTGCCGAGGAAGGTCTCGCGGCGCTCGGGCGAAAGCAGGCCGGACATCGCCGCCTTTATGTCGTCCACCAGGTCGTAGATGATGTTGTAGTAGCGGATCTCGATGCCCATGGCCTCGGCCGCGCTACGCGCCTGCTTGTTGGCGCGGACGTTGAAGCCGAGGATGACGGCGCCGGACGTCTCGGCCAGCGACACGTCGGACTCGGTGATGGCGCCGGCGCCCGAATGGACGATGCGGGCGCGCACCTCGTCGGTGCCGAGCTTGTCGAGCGCGGCGACGATCGCCTCGATCGAGCCCTGCACGTCGCCCTTGATGACCAGCGGGAACTCCTTGAGCCCGCTCGTCTGGAGTTGCGACATCATCTGCTCGAGCGAGCCGCGCTGGCCGGCCTGGCGAGCGACGGCCTTGTCGCGCGCCATGCGCTGGCGATACTCGGAAATCTCGCGGGCCCGGGCCTCGTTCTCGACCACGGCGAAGCGGTCGCCGGCCTGCGGCGTGCCCTGAAGGCCGAGGATCTCGACCGGCATCGACGGCGGCGCCTCCTTGACCTGCTCGCCATGGTCGTTGACCAGCGCGCGCACCCGGCCCCACTCGTTGCCGGCGACGATGATGTC
>DAOMOI010000171.1:0-5275 GCA_035444225.1 Aquamicrobium sp.
GACCAGTCGGCAAGCGTGGCGTAATTTGTCAGCTCATAGGTGCTATAACACATGAGCCCAATGACCATGCCTCCGATCAGCGCGTGAACAGGATCATTCGCTTTCAGCGAGGGCCAGGAAACCAACCACACAAGCCCGGCGACATATCCCAGATAGAACAGCGCAGCCGGACCAAGCCGCAACGGCTCGGCAAGAAGGTGGCCGACATTGCGCTCAAATACCGGCCGGATCAGAAACCGGATCCCCAGCACATCCAGAGCGAGGAACACCCCGGCGGTTGCAGCATAGAGGAAGGTAACTTGAAGCATCAGAAGTCCTCTTGCCAGTTTCCGTCCAACTGCCGCAGATAGGCGGCGGCCTCTGTAATATCAGCCTTTGACTTGCTCTACGCACGCAACCTTGCAGCAGATCAATTTCTCCGTGAAGAAAGGCAGACTACTCGCCCCATCCTCATAAACAGCAGTGCCGCGCGCATTCCTCGGGTGGATGTCAATCTCCCCTAACGGCATCGAATGTGCCAAACTCATGATGCCGAAGCACCAGCTGAAGGAGGCGACTTCATCAAAATATATAATAAAATCAGCAACTTGAAAGTGGAGAAGGTTGGATGTCAGGCCCATACCCTCCGCCACGCTCTTGCACCACGCCGCGGCAAGCCCGATCTTACAGCAAAGTCACCTCGCCATCTAAGGGGGTTGAATTTTGCCCATCATCGCCACCGCAGCGTGGTCGATTCCAAAGCCCGTCGCCACCGCTTTTCCCGAGGAGGGAAGCGGGCTGGCGCGGTATGCGTCGGTCTTCAACGGGGTGGAGGTCAATTCGACCTTCTATCGCCGCCACAAGACGTCGACGTTCGAGCGATGGGCTGCAACCACGCCCGACGGTTTCCGGTTCGCCGTCAAGATTCCGAAGGAAATCACGCACCAGCGCGCGATGAAAGACATCCGCGAACCATTCGGGGTCTTTCTTCAGGATATCTCGGCGCTGGGCGGCAAGCGGGGGCCGCTGCTGTGCCAGTTGCCGCCGTCGTTGCGGTTCGATCCGGGAATCTTCGAGAGAGCCTTCGATATGATGCGGACCCTGGATCAAGGGCCGATCGTGATCGAGGTGCGGCACGAAAGCTGGAAATCCGACGACGCGATCGCGTTGCTGAAACGATATTCGATCGACCGGGTGCTCGCCGATCCGGCGCTGGTCTGGCCCGCTTCCGATTTCCGGCAGGCCCCTCGCTATGTCCGTTTGCACGGCAAGCCGAAGGTTTATTACTCCAGCTATTCCGATGCCGAGATCGACGCGTTTTCGAAGCTGCTGGGGCCCGATAGCTGGTGTGTTTTCGACAACACCGCTTCCGGCGCCGCGATTGAAAACGCCCTGACCATGCTTGGAAGACGCTGACCTGCGCGAGCGGGGCGGCCGCTAAGCCGCCCCTTTCTTCGCCGTCCTTCGAAGGATCAGCCCTTGTTCTTGAGCACGGCGCCGACGATGCCGGTCAGGATCGCGCCGCCGCCGGCGCCGCCGAGCACGTCGCCCAGCAGCCCGCCAAGCGCGCCGCCGGTCGCGGCGTCAGCAGCCACGCCGCCGCCGCCGAGCAGCGCGCCGAGGATCTGGCCACCGGCAACGCCGCCGATCGCGCCGCTGAGCAGCTTGGGAAGCTGGCCCATCGCCGCCGTCTTGATCGCCGCGCCGACGGCCTGGCCGCCGACGACACCCGAAACGACCTGAATGATGATTGGAAGAAGAGCGTCCACTTGATTTCCCTCTCGGACAGACCGGCTCCGGCAGCCGGCCAGCGGATGGAATGGCGAAACATGATCAAAGTCAAAGGAGAAAGGTTTTCCCCATTGATAAAACGGGGGACAATTCTGGCCAGCGGGCCGCGTCGGACTGGATGCCCTTCCCCGATCCCGGCCCGCCAAAGCAAACAGCCCGCCTGCCTGCCGGGCGCGGGCCGTCATTTTATCGCCGGCTTGCGCCGGAGCGCATCCTTATTCGGCGGCGGCGCGCTTGGGCTGCACTTCCGCCATGTAGTCGTCCATCAGCGTCCTGGTGATGTCGCCGACGGTGAAGGTCCACTGGCCGATCTCGGCCACCGGCGTCACCTCCGCCGCCGTGCCGCACAGGAATGCCTGCTCGAAACCATCGAGCTCCTCGGGCATGATCGCGCGCTCGACGACCTCGATGCCGCGGCGCTTCGCCAGGTCGATGACCGTGCGGCGAGTGATGCCGTCGAGGAAGCAGTCGGGCTTGGGCGTGTGCAGCGCGCCGTCCTTGACGAAGAAGATGTTGGCGCCGGTCGCCTCGGCGACCTGGCCGCGCCAGTCGAGCATCATCGCGTCGGCATAGCCCTTGGCCTCGGCCGCGTGCTTGGAAAGCGTGCAGATCATGTAGAGGCCGGCCGCCTTGGACTTCGAGGGCGCGGTGCGCGGGTCGGGCCGGCGATATTCGGCGACGTCGAGGCGGATGCCCTTCAGCCGCTGCTCGGGATCGAAATAGCTCGGCCATTGCCAGATGGCGACGGCGCAGTTGATGCGGTTGTTCTGGGCCGAGACGCCCATCATCTCCGAGCCGCGCCAGGCGATCGGGCGGACATAGGCGTCGGTGAAGCCCTGCTTCGCCAGCAGGTCGCGGCAGGCCTGGTCGATCTCGGCGACGGACCAGGGAATGGTGAAGCCGAGGATCTTCGCCGAATCGTGCAGCCGCTGCGTGTGCTCGCCGAGCTTGAAGATCTCGCCGCCATAGGCCCTTTCGCCCTCGAACACCGCGCTGGCATAGTGCAGGCCGTGGGTCAGCACGTGAATCTTGGCGTCCGCCCATTTGACGAATTCGCCATTCATCCAGATATGACCATCGAGCTGGTCGAAAGGAACGGATGCCATTTGGATCTCCCTGAAGGGCGAAAGCCCTTATTTTCATTGGACGCGCGCCGCGCGCTCCGCTAACCGGATGCGCGAAACCATAAATCTACGCCGATTGCGAGATGGATTGAAGAAAGCACCGGAGAAAAATCCGCTACCTTTCACGATCATGCGCGATCAGCCCAGATGATTGTCGAAAATTACCTTTCCGCCCAATTTATGTCAATAACACTGACATAAATCCGACTGGCACAGCCGCGATAGAGAATTATGACAGGCGACATGACGACCGCGAACGCACCCGACCGCAACACCGAGCCGATCAGGGACGCCCTGTCGGCCGGCGACGACATCGACTTCACCATCATCGAGCTGCTTTTCTTCGCCTATCGCGACTTCATCTCCGATCCCGACCAGATTCTGGCGCAATACGGCTTCGGCCGGGCCCACCACCGCGTCGTCCACTTCGTCAACCGCCGGCCGGGCCTGACCGTGGCCGAGCTTCTCGACGTTCTCAAGATCACCAAGCAGAGCCTGGCCCGCGTGCTCAAGCAGCTCTTGGACACCGGCCATATCGTGCAGGTGCAGGGCGCGCGCGACCGCCGCCAGCGCGAGCTTTATCCCACCGCGCGCGGCCGCGCGCTCGCCGTCGCGCTCGCCGCGCCGCAGTCGCGCCGCATCGCCGACGCCTTCGCCGACGCCGGGGCGCGCGACCGCGCGGCGGTGGAACGCTTCCTGACGGGCATGGTCGATCCGGAACTGCGCGAGCAGATCGCGCCGGCATCGCAACCCGCCGGGCAACCTGCGGGATGACCGTGGCGGACTGGCAGGCTAATATCGTCGCGGGCCGGGAGGGCATGCAAGCAGAGGATCACCTGCCGATGACGCAAGAAGTCGTTGCTCCGGGCGATGACGCCCCTCACCTTCTCATCG
This sequence comes from Aquamicrobium sp., assembly GCA_035444225.1. Lineage (GTDB taxonomy): Bacteria > Pseudomonadota > Alphaproteobacteria > Rhizobiales > Rhizobiaceae > Aerobium. The sequence continues at coordinate 3,789 of DAOMOI010000171.1, forward strand.
TCGACGACGACACCCGCATCCGCACGCTCCTGCGGCAGTTCCTGACCGGCAACGGCTACCGCGTCACCGTCGCCGCCAGCGCCGCCGAGGCCCGGCGCAAGCTCGCCGGCCTCGATTTCGACCTGATCGTGCTCGACGTGATGATGCCGGGCGAAAGCGGCGTCCAGCTCACCCGCTCGCTGCGCGAGGAAAAGAACGTGCCGATCCTGATGCTGACGGCGCTGTCGGAGACCGACAGCCGCGTCACCGGGCTCGAGGCCGGCGCCGACGACTATCTGCCCAAGCCGTTCGACCCGCGCGAGCTTCTGCTTCGCCTGAACAACATCCTGCGCCGCGGCGGCCCGCAGACCGCGCCCAAGGTCGAGCAGATCGTCTTCGGCCCTTACACGTTCCAGATCGCGCGGCGCGAGTTGAAGAAGAACGGCGAGCCGGTCAAGCTGACCGACCGCGAGCAGGAAATCCTGGCGATCTTCGCCGAGCGCGCCGGCGAGACCATCCCGCGCCACGAGCTGATCGGCTCGGATTCGGAGGTCGGCGAGCGCACCATCGACGTCCAGATCAACCGCCTGCGCCGCAAGATCGAGCGCGACCCGTCCAACCCGGTCTGGCTCCAGACCGCGCGCGGGGTCGGATACAGGCTGAGCGTGGAATAAAGGCAGGCATGGCGAGCACGCAGACGCGGACGCGAGGGAACGAGGCCGACACGGACGAGGACGCGGACCTCGGCTATCCGCGTGAGCCCGCCGGCAGGGCGCGCGGCCTGCGCCGCCTCGGGCGCCTTGTCGGGCAATGGATGCCGAAGCGGCTCTATGCCCGCTCGCTCATCATCGTCATCGCGCCGATGCTGCTGCTCCAGTCGGTCATCGCCTTCGTCTTCATGGAGCGTCACTGGCAGACCGTGACCGAGCGGCTTTCCACCGCCGTCACCCGCGACATCGCCGCCATCATCGACCTGATCGAGACGTTTCCGCAGGAGGGCGACCTGGCGCAGGTGATCCGCATCGCCCAGGAGCGGCTGCAGCTGAAGGTCGACCTGCTGCCGCCCGACCCGCTGCCGGCGCCCGGCTCCAAGCCGTTCTTCTCGATCCTCGACTATTCGCTCGGCGAGCAGATCACGCGCCAGATCAACCGGCCGTTCTGGCTCGACACGGTCGGCGATTCCGCGATCGTCGAGATCCGCATCCGCCTCGACGATCACGTGCTGCGCGTCTTCGCCCGCCGCAGCCACACCTACGCCTCCAACACCCACATTTTCCTCTTGTGGATGGTCGGCACCTCGCTCGTGCTCATCGCCATCGCCGTCGCCTTCCTGCGCAACCAGATCCGGCCGATCCTGCATCTGGCGGAGGCGGCGGAAAGCTTCGGCAAGGGGCGGCCGATGCCGAGCGACTTCCGGCCACGCGGCGCCGACGAGGTGCGCCGCGCCGGCGCGGCCTTCATCCAGATGCGCGAGCGCATCGAGCGCCAGATCGAGCAGCGCACCGCGA
>DAOMOI010000172.1:0-5275 GCA_035444225.1 Aquamicrobium sp.
ATCATCTCGACGTCGGAGCCGGCCTTCGACAGGATCAGCTCGTTGACGCGCCCCATGTCGGGCCGCGTCAGCGCGATCAGCGCCTCGATCGACGCCTTCGCGCGCTTGCCATCCTCGAGTTCGACCACTACGCCCACAGGAAAACTCCCTCGATGCCATTCTCGGCCTGTCATATCGAGGGCAGACTCTAGGCAGACACACCCATGGCGGCAAGGGGCGAATTGGCGCAAGAGGGCTGTTGCCGCCGCGAAATGGCAGCGACGAACGGGGATTTACATCGCCGCGGCAACCTGAAACCCTTCCGGCCATGATCGAACTCCTGCGCACCAACGATGCCGTTCTCATCTCCTTCGTCGAGGCGCTGCTGCGCGACGCGGGGCTGGCCTTCTTCGTCGCCGACAACAATATGAGCGTGGTGGAAGGCTCGCTCGGCATCCTGCCGCGCCGGGTGATGGTGGCCGAGGGCGACATCGGCGAAGCGCGCCGGCTGCTCGCCGACGCCGGCATCGCCGACGAGATCAAGGGCGAATGAGCGTCACGGAAAGCGAAGCGCCGACCGCCGACGCCTTCCATCGCGGCGGCTTCGTGCTGGTGCAGCCGCGAAAGGGCCACCGCGCCGGCCTCGACGCGATGCTGCTCGCCGCCGCCGTGCCGGACGGTTTTTCCGGCCGGCTCGCCGATCTCGGCGCCGGCGCGGGCGCCGCCGGGCTTGCCGTCGCCGCGCGTTGTCCAGAAGCGCGCATCGTCCTCGTCGAGCGCGAGCCGGACATGCTGGCCCATGCCGGCCTGACGCTCGCCCATGAGGCGAACGCCCGGTTTTCCGGGCGGGTGGAGCTGCTTGCCGCCGACGTGACGCTGGCCGGCCGGGCGCGGCGTGACGCCGGCCTCGACGATGCCGCCTTCGATTTCGCCATCATGAACCCGCCCTTCAACGCCGCATCCGACCGCGCCTCGCCCGATGCGCTGCGCCGGGCCGCGCATGTGATGGAAAGCGGCCTGTTCGAGGCGTGGCTGCGCACGGCGAGCGCCATCGTCAGGCCGGGCGGCGGCCTCGCCCTGATCGCGCGGCCGCAATCGCTGGGCGACATCCTCGCAGCACTTCGCGGCCGCTTCGGCGCCGTCGCGATCCTGCCCGTGCATCCGCGCGCCGGCGAGGCGGCGATCCGCATCGTCCTTCGCGCCGTGCGCGGCTCGCGCGCGGGGCTGACGCTCGCGCCGCCGCTCGTCCTCCACGAGGGGGAAAGCGGCTTTTCGCCACGGGCGGAAGCCGCAATCAACGGGCAGGCCCCGCTTTTCGGAGCCTGAGACAGGCTTTCGCCATTGCGCGGGCGGCGCCAGCGCCTACATGCTTTCCCGCCTGACTGATGGAGACACAGCCCGCCGTGAAACGCTTCTTCGACCGCCTGCTTCCCGCCGCCTGGCGCTCCAACGCCGTCACCATTCCCGTCATCCGCCTGCACGGCGCGATTCTCGCCGGCGGCAACCAGTTCCGGCCGAGCCTGTCGCTGGCAAGCGCCGCGGGCGCGATCGAGAAGGCATTCGCGATCAAGGGCGCGCCGGCCGTCGCCATCTCGGTCAACTCGCCCGGCGGCTCGCCGGTGCAGGCGCGGCTGATCTACAAGCGCATCCGCGACCTCGCGGCCGAGAAGAACAAGCGCGTCATCGTCTTCGTCGAGGACGCGGCCGCCTCCGGCGGCTACATGATCGCGCTGGCGGGCGACGAGATCGTCGCCGACCCCTCCTCCATCGTCGGCTCGATCGGCGTGGTCTCGGCCGGCTTCGGCTTCCAGGAGTTGATCAGGAAGATCGGCGTCGAGCGCCGCGTCCACACCGCGGGGCGGAACAAATCCATCCTCGACCCGTTCCAGCCGGAGAAGAAGGAGGATGTCGAGCGGCTGAAGACGCTTCAGCTCGAGATCCACGACACCTTCATCGACATGGTCAGGGAACGGCGCGGGGCGAAGCTGGCCGAGGAACCGGACCTGTTCACCGGCCTGTTCTGGACCGGCGGCAAGGCGCTGGAACTCGGCCTGGTCGACGCGCTGGGCGACATGCGCTCCTTCCTGAAGGAGCGCTACGGCGACAAGACGAGGCTCCAGCTCGTCAGCGCGCCGCGCGGCTTTCTCGGCCGCCGGCTCGGCTTGTCGCGCATAGGCAACGGGGCGGAGATCGCCGCGCTCGCCGCCGACGGGCTGGCCGAGGCAGCACAGGAACGGGCGTTGTGGGCGCGGCTGGGGCTTTGACCGCAGCCGAAAAGGCTCTAGACTTCGCCGCAGACCAAACGGCCCCGCGCGGGCGGTGCAAGGAGGACAGGACAGTGCCTCAGCTCATCTTCTTCGCCGTTGTCGGCATCGTCGCCTATGTCGGGTATCGCGCGTTCCTGCGCGAGGCCGAGCGCGTGACGGCGCGGGTGCGGCGCGCGGAGGCGGAACAGCGCACCGGCACGCAGGGAACGCTGGTCAAGGATCCCGTTACCGGCGAATACCACCTGGCCAGGGACTGAGCCTCCTTCCCGATGACCGCGATTAGCGAGGCCGCGCCGGCCAAGGTCAACCTTGCGCTCCACGTCACCGGCCGGCGCGCGGACGGCTATCACCTCCTCGACACGCTGGTCGTGTTCGCCGAGGCGGGCGACCGCATCCGGGTCGCGTCGGCTGCCGAAGATCACTTTGCCGCGACCGGGCCGTTCGGCGCGAGCGTGCCGGCCGGCGGCGAGAACCTCGTCGTGAAGGCGCGCGACCTCTTGCGCGGAATGGCTGGGGGGCGGGCCTTTCCGGTGTCGATCGCGTTGGAGAAGAACCTGCCCGTCGCCTCCGGCATCGGTGGCGGCTCCAGCGACGCGGCCGCCACCTTGCGCGCGCTTGCCCGCCTATGGGACCTTCCGCTTTTTCCCGACGCGTTGGCACGCGCGGCGCTGCCGCTCGGGGCCGATTTGCCGATGTGCCTTGCTGTGCGGACCCTGCGCGCGCAGGGCATCGGCGAGGACCTCGCGCCCGTCAGCGGCCTGCCGGCGCTCGACATGGTGCTGGTCAATCCGGGCGTGGCGGTGGCGACGCCCGCCGTGTTCGGGCTGCTTCGATCGCGGGACAACCCGCCGCTCGGCCCGCTGCCGGCGGCCGCCGGTTTCAACGCCTTTGCCGGCTGGCTCGCCACGATGCGCAACGATCTCGAAGCGCCGGCCGTCGCGGCCGCGCCGCAGGTCGCTTCCGTCCTTGCCGCGCTCAAGCAAAACGGAGCCGCGCTGGCGCGCATGTCCGGCTCGGGCGCGACCTGCTTCGGCCTCTATCCCACACGCGAGGACGCCGCCCGCGCGGCGGGGAAAATCGCCGCCGCGCAGCCGTCATGGTACGTTGAGGCGACGCGCACCATCGAACAGGAGGCCTGAATGAGTTACGGCAATGAGAGCCGCCCGTTCCTGCCCGTCGGCTTCGCCGTGCTGACGGTGTCCGACACGCGCACGCCCGACGAGGACAAGTCCGGCCGGACGCTTGCCGAGCGCATCGAGGAGGCGGGCCACCGGCTGGCGGCGCGCGCGCTCGTCGCCGACGACGTCGAGGCCATCCGCGCCATCGTCCGGCGCTGGGCGGCCGACCCGGCCGTCGACGCCATCATCACCACCGGCGGCACCGGCTTCACCGGCCGCGACGTGACGCCGGAGGCGGTGGAGGCGCTGTTCGACAAGCGCATGGACGGCTTCGCGCAGGTGTTCCACCGCGTCTCCTACGACACGATCGGCACCTCGACCATCCAGTCGCGGGCGACCGCCGGCACGGTCGGCGCCACCTTCGTCTTCGCCCTGCCCGGCTCGCCCGGCGCCTGCCGCGACGCCTGGGACCATATCCTCAAGCAGCAGTTCGACTACCGCCACCGCCCGTGCAACTTCGTCGAGATCATGCCGCGGCTGGACGAGCACATGAAGCGCGGCGCGCCCGAGTTGGGCTGACCTCCACCTCAGAAAGTTCTTTCTTTGTTCCGATTCGGCCTTTAGGAATAATTTCATCGACGAGTCGCCCGCACCGTTCGTGGAGGCCCAGGATGGAACCGATCAGACAGGCAGATATGGCGGCATTTTCCGGTGGCGGCGCGCCGCTGGCCAATGCCGTGGTCGAGGAAAGCGGCGTGCGCGTCGGCTTCGAGCGGCGGCGCGGGCGCGGCGCGGGCATCAACCCCTCCGGCCGCTACGAGCCGGTCTCGCGCCACGTGTTCGACGACGGCTGGGACAATCTCGAAGACCTGCCGCCGTTCAAGACCGAGGTGCAGGTGGAGCGCCCGCGCACCATCATCACTCGCAACGATTCGCCCGACATCGGCTTCGACCGCTCGATCAACCCCTATCGCGGCTGCGAGCATGGCTGCATCTACTGCTTCGCGCGGCCGAGCCACGCCTATATGGGCCTGTCGCCGGGGCTGGATTTCGAGGCGCGGCTGTTCGCCAAGCCGGACGCCCCGCGCCTCTTGGAGCGCGAACTAGCCAGGCCCGGCTACGAGGCGCGCACCATCGCCATCGGCACCAACACCGACCCCTACCAGCCGATCGAGCGGCAATGGCGCATCATGCGCGAGATCCTCGAAGTGCTGGAGACGCACAACCATCCGGTCGGCATCGTCACCAAATCGGCGCTGGTGACGCGCGACATCGACATATTGTCGCGCATGGCGGAGAAGGGGCTGGTCAAGGTCGCGCTGTCCGTCACCACGCTCGACCGGGGGCTGGCGCGCACCATGGAGCCGCGCGCCTCGACGCCGCCAAAGCGGCTGGAAGCGATGCGGACGCTCGCCGATGCCGGCATCCCCGTATCGGTCATGGCCTCGCCGATCGTGCCGGCGCTCAACGACCAGGAGATCGAGCGCATCCTCGAATCCGGCCATGCCGCCGGCGCGCGCGAGGCGGGCTACATCATATTGCGGCTGCCGCTGGAGGTCGCGCCGCTGTTCAAGGACTGGCTGCTGCGCAACTATCCCGACCGCTACCGCCACGTCATGTCGCTGATCCGCTCGATGCGCGGCGGCAAGGATTACGACGCCGAATGGGGCAAGCGGATGAAGGGCACCGGCCCCTATGCCTGGCAGATCGGCCGCCGCTTCGAGATCGCGGCCAAGCGCCTCGGCCTCAATGTCGAGCGCCGCCGGCTGCGCAGCGACCTGTTCAAGCCGCCGGGCAAGACCGGCGAGCAGCTGATGCTGCTTTAGACGACGTGGGGCACTCGATCTCGACCGCAAGCGCCGCCCCTCATCCGCCCTTCGGGCACCTTCTCCCCGTGAACGGGGAGAAGGG
>DAOMOI010000173.1:0-5268 GCA_035444225.1 Aquamicrobium sp.
CGGCGAGATCGGGCTGGAGCTGGTGCCGCAGGGCACGCTGGCGGAGCGCATCCGCGCCGGCGGCGCGGGCATCCCGGCCTTCTACACGCCCACGACCTATGGAACCGACCTTGCCGAAGGCAAGCCCGTCGCCGAGTTCGACGGCCGCAACTACGTGCAGGAGCGCTGGCTGAAGGCGGACGTGGCGCTGATCAAGGCCGAGCTTGCCGATCCGCACGGCAATCTCACCTATCGCAAGGCCGCGCGCAATTTCTCGCCGCTGATGGCGATGGCGGCCCGCATCACGGTGGTGCAGGCGGCGAAGATCGTCGAGGCCGGCGACATCGACCCCGAGCAGGTGGTGACGCCCGGAATCTTCGTCGACCGCGTCGTCGAGGTGGCGAATGCCGCCCAGGAAGAAGCGCTGATCCGCGCGGGAGTGGAATACGCATGACCGGCAAGCTGACGAATGCACAGATCGCCTGGCGCGCGGCGCAGGACATCGAGGACGGCGCCTATGTCAATCTCGGCATCGGCTTTCCCGAGATGGTCGCCAAGTTCCAGCCGACGGGGCGGCAGGCCATCTTCCACACCGAGAACGGCATCCTCAATTTCGGCAAGGCCCCGCCGGAAGGCGAGGAGGACTGGGACCTGATCAATGCCGGCAAGAAGGCGGTGACGCTCAATCCCGGCGCGTCCTTCTTCAACCACGCCGACAGCTTCGCCATGGTACGCGGCGGCCATCTCGACGTTGCGATCCTCGGCGCCTACGAGGTGGCCGAGACCGGCGACCTCTCCAACTGGAGCACCGGCCCCAAAGGCGTGCCGGCGGTGGGCGGGGCCATGGATCTCGTCCATGGCGCAAGACGCGTCGCCGTCATCACCGATCATGTCACCAAGGACGGTCGCCCCAAGCTGGTCAAGGCGTGCAGCCTGCCGCTTACCGGCGTCGGCTGCGTCACGCGCGTCTATACCAGCCTCGCCGTCGTCGATATCGTTGCGCAGCGCTTCGTCCTGCGCGAGAAACTGGCAGCCATCAGTCTCGACGAATTGCAGGGGCTCACCGGAGCCGAGCTGGTCGTCGAGGGAAGCATCGCCGACCTGACCGTTCCGGAGCTTTGACATGCCTGAAGCCTATATCTGCGACTATATCCGCACTCCCATCGGCCGTTTCGGCGGAGCGTTGGCCGGCGTGCGCGCCGACGACCTCGGCGCGGTGCCGCTGAAGGCGCTGATGGAGCGCAACGCCAATATCGACTGGGAAGCGGTCGACGACGTGCTCTATGGCTGCGCCAACCAGGCCGGCGAGGACAACCGCAACGTCGCCCGCATGTCGGCGCTGCTCGCCGGGCTGCCGCAGACGGTGCCGGGGGCGACGATCAACCGGCTATGCGGCTCGGGGATGGACGCGGTGATGAGCGCCGCCCGCGCCATCAAGGCGGGCGAGGCCGAGCTGATGATCGCCGGCGGCGTCGAATCGATGAGCCGCGCGCCCTTCGTCATGCCCAAGGCCGACACGGCCTTTTCGCGCAATGCCGAAATCTACGACACCACCATCGGCTGGCGCTTCGTCAACCCGCTGATGAAGCGGCAATACGGCGTCGATTCCATGCCGGAGACCGCCGAGAACGTCGCCGCCGATTTTTCCGTCAGCCGCGCCGATCAGGACACTTTCGCCGTGCGCAGCCAGGAAAAGGCGGTCGCGGCGCAGCAGAACGGCCGGCTTGCCAGGGAGATCGTCCCGGTGAGCATCCCGCAGCGCAAGGGCGATCCGGTCGTCGTCTCGCAGGACGAGCACCCGCGCGCCGGCACCACGATGGAGGCGCTGGCCAAGCTGGCGACGCCGTTCAAAAAGGAAGGCGGCACCGTCACCGCAGGCAACGCCTCCGGCGTCAATGACGGCGCGGCCGCGATGATCGTCGCGTCGGAAGCGGCGGTGAAGAGGTTCGGCCTCACGCCCATCGCCCGCGTGCTCGGCGGCGCCACCGCCGGCGTCGCCCCGCGCATCATGGGCATCGGTCCCGCGCCGGCGACGCAGAAGCTGTGCGCACGGCTCGGCCTGTCGCCGACCGCCTTCGACGTCATCGAGCTGAACGAGGCCTTCGCCTCGCAGGGCATCGCGGTGCTGCGCGAACTCGGGCTGGCCGGGGACGCGGCGCATGTGAACCCGAATGGCGGGGCGATCGCGCTCGGCCATCCGCTCGGCATGTCGGGGGCGCGCATCACCGGCACGGCGGCGCTGGAGCTGAAGCTGCGCGGCGGCCGGCTGGCGCTCGCCACCATGTGCATCGGCGTCGGTCAGGGCATTGCCATCGCGCTCGAAGCGGCCTGATCCCGGCGCCGGGACAGCAAACGGAACATCAAGCAAAACGGAGAACACCCGATGTTGATCGCCATCGTCCAGATACCGGGCCTGCAACGCAGCGAGGAGGAGGCCACGAAATCGGGAAGGACCTCCGCGCCGCTCTATCTCGGCCTGCCCGGCCTCAAGCGCAAATATTTCCTCAATGGCGAGGCCGGCGGCGGCGGCGTCTATCTCTGGGAAACGCGCGAGCAGGCCGAGGCCTGGTACGATGAGGACTGGGCAAGGAAGATCGAGGCACGTTTCGGCGCGCGCCCGGTCGTGACCTATTACGAAAACTACGTCGTCGTCGACAACGACACCGGCGAGTTGCGGGTGAACGGCGTGGCCGAACCGGTCTCCGAGCCGGCCAAGGCGTAGGCGGCGGTCAGTCCTGCGGCACCGAGGCCCTGATCTCGGTCAGCCAGTCGCGGATCGCCTGCGTTACGAGAGCGAGCGGGCGCGAGCGTTGGCTGCCGGCCGGGAACAGCAGCTTCGGCTCCCATTCGGTGCGCGGCGCGAAAGGCCGCGTCACCACCCGCGTCTCGCCCGCCACGCGCGCGGCGAGCGCGTCGAGGACGGCGACGCCCGCGCCCGCCGCCACGAACTCGCAGATCGAAGCGCCGAGCGTGCAATCGCCGGTCAGGTCGAAGGGCACGCCCTCCTGGGCGAAGGCGTGCGCGATCTGCTGGTGAAGGCGCGTATTCTCCGGCGGGCCGTAAAGCACCTCTCCGATCAGGTCGCGCGGGCGCAGCACGTCTCGCGCGCACAGCGGATGGCCGGGCGGCAGCACGCAGACGATGGGGACGGAAGGCAGGTCGTCATGGTCGATGCCGGCGGCATTGGGCGGGATGGCCGTGATCCCCATATGGCATCGCCGCGTCGCCACCAGATCGAGGATTTCCGCCGAGCGCGTCACGGTGAGGCGAATGCGAAGGTCGGGCGATTGCTCCCGCGCCGAGGCCAGCGCGCGCGGCAGGCACAACACCCCGAAGGCCCCGGTGGCGGCGACATGCAGGAAGCCTTCGCGCCTCTGGCGGATGGCGAGCGCGGCATGCTCGAGCTCCTGGAGACCGACGAAGCTGCGCTCCACCTCGCTGTAGAAGCTGATCGCATCGGCGGTGGCGCTGATGCCGGCCCCGCTGCGGGTGAAGAGCAAAAGCTTCAGCGTCGCCTCGAGGTCGCGGATCAGCCGGCTGACGGCGGGCTGGGTAACCGACATCATTTGCGCTGCGGTCGTCATGCTGCCGGTCTGGAAGACCAGACGGAAGGCCTCGATCTGGCGGGGGTTGATCCTCATCCGATGCTCATAACATTAGCTTATGCAGAGGGCCCGTAATGCATTTGACATTGTGCTGACGCTTTGTCAAATCGCCGCAAAACGGGCCCCGGCGCCAAGGTCCGGGGCATACAGGGAGGATCGACATGGGATCGGCTGCGACCGAAGCGGTCGTCATCGGCAGCGGCTTTGGCGGAAGCGTCACGGCCTCGCGCCTTGCCGAAGCCGGCGTGAAGGTCACGCTGCTGGAGCGCGGCCCCTGGTGGGACACCGTGCCGGTCCAGTCGATGGGGATCGAGGAGCGCACGCCTTTCCCGCGCGGCCTGAGCCTGTTCACCCGCTCGCTGCGGTCCGTCTACCATCCCTTGCTGCCTTGGGGGCGCACGCGCGTCAACCGCAAGGGCCTGTTCGAGGTCTATTTCTCGCGCGGCATGGAAGTCGTGTGCTCGTCGGGCGTCGGCGGGGGCAGCCACGTCTATTCCGCCCTGCATCGCCGCCCGGCCCGGCCCGATTACTGGAACGGTCATTGCGAAGGCCTGGACGAGGCGGCGATGGCGCCGCATTACGCGGCCTTCCTGGAGCGGGTCGGCTCCGCCCGTCCGGGGCCGGACAACATGCCGCCGCACGGGGCCGTGAGCCTCTATTCCAATCATCCCGATTTCGCCCCGGTGATCCCCAAGGATGAAGTTCGGGTCGGCTTTCTCTTCCCCCGCGATCCGGCGAACCCGCAACGGGTGCGGACCGCGGACGGCGTCGACCGCTGGGAGGCCGACTACCGCAGCGGCGACCATGGTTTCCTCGGCTCCCCGTCGGGCGCCAAATCGACGATGGATTTCATCTATCTGGCTCGCGCGATCCGCAAGGGGCTGGATGTCCGCGCCATGAGCGAGGTGGTCTGCATCACCTCCCAGACCGGCGCACCGAGGCGTTTCCGGGTGGACTACATCGACCATGCCCGCCGTCGCCGCCGGACGATCGAGGCCGACCACGTCTTCGTCGGCGCGGGAACGATGAATACGCTCAGGTTGCTGCTGGAAAGCCGCGACCGACATGGCGGCCTCGCGGGCATGCCGCATCTGGGAAAGCGCTTCAGCGGCAATGGCGACATACGCGGCTTCTGGGATCTGAACACGCCGGACACCGATTATACGCAAGGGGTTCCGAGCAAGGGGGCTATCCGGCTGCGCGATGAAACTTCGCCGCAAGTCGGGATCGGGCGCAATAATATGCCAAGCGTGGGCGCTTATCCGATGCCGCGTTTCCTGCGTGAGAGATTGAAGCGGGGTATGGTGGTCAGCGGAATGGGCGCGGACGCAATGGACGGGACCGCAACTTTTGAAGGGGGGAGGTTCCGTATTCACTTCGATCCAGCGAACAGCCCGATCTACGGCCAGATATATGACGTGATGCAGGAGATGGCGCGGTTGTCCGGACGGCGCATCTATGCCGGCCGCACGCCCTCGACCGTCCACCCGATGGGCGGCGCCTGCGTCGGCGCGCCGGCCTCGGGCGTGGTCGGCCCCGATGGAGAGGTTCACGGCGTGGCCGGGCTGTATGTCGTCGATGCGGCCGCTTTCCCCCTGCCTACCGCGGCGCCGCCCACGCTGAGCATCGGCGCCTGGGCGGAAAACGTCGCATCGCGTTTCCTCGGGAAGAGTTGAGATGGCTT
>DAOMOI010000174.1:0-5248 GCA_035444225.1 Aquamicrobium sp.
GCGAGTTCAGCGCCGGAAAGTCGGGTCGGGGCGAGCAGGCGCGCGACACCCATTTCCGCGTCACCGGCCCGGTCGTCGCCGACATCTTCTCCACCGCCGCCGAGGACTGGCGCTTCACCACCGACGAGGAGCTGGACGGCGAGGCCTGGCGCATCGAGCCGCTGCCGGCGGCGCATTTCGGCGCGCCGGTCTTCATCCGCGCCGTCGCCTCCGGCCCCGACGCCGCGCTGGAGACCAACCACAGGATGCTGATGGGCGCGTTCTCGGTGGCGCGCCATTCCATCCGCATCGTCTCGCCCTATTTCCTGCCCGACCGCGAGCTGGTCGCTGCGCTGGCGACCGCGGGGCGGCGCGGGGTCGAGATCGACATACTGGTGCCGGCCGAGAACAACCTCGTCTTGGTCGAGCGCGCCATGACCGCCCAGTTCGAGCAGGTGCTGAAGAACTATTGCCGCGTCTGGCGCGTCGGCGGCGCATTCGACCATTCCAAGCTGATGACGGTCGACGGCGTCTGGTCGTTCGTCGGTTCCTCGAACCTCGACCCGCGCTCGCTCCGGCTCAATTTCGAGGTCGATGTCGAGGTGCTCGATGCCGGCTTCGCCGCGACGGTCGACCGCCGCATCGACGCGGCGCTTGCCTCGGCGACGCCGGTGACGATCGAGGCGCTGCGCGCGCGCCCCTTCGCCTTGCGCCTTCTCGACCGGATATTGTGGCTCGGCTCGCCCTATCTTTGAGCGCCGGCTGGGGATTGCGGATCACGGTTTCGTGACCGTGCGGGCGAAAACCGCCGGATTCTATCGTTTCGCGCCGGCGGCCGCAGCAATTTTCCGTCGCGCTGCAATCGTTTTCAACCATATTGGAAAGTTTGCCCGCGATAGCGCCGAACGGCGCAAAATGTGCGCTTTGCAAAACCGGATGCTCTCCCCTAATGTGCTTGCCAATCGTGGGAGGACACTGGCCCTCACGGGGGAGATCGCATCATAAACAGGGAGCATTCATGCGAAACCTTCTTCTTACCGCGAGCGTGATCGCGCTCGGCATCGCGGCCGTGCCGGCCTCGGCCGAAACCGTCCGCTGGGCGCGCGGCGCCGACGCGCTGACGCTGGACCCGCATGCCCAGAACGAGGGCACCACCCACACCTTCAACCACCAGATCTACGAGACGCTGCTGAACCGCGACGTCGAGGGCAACCTCATTCCGCGGCTGGCGACCGAATGGTACGTCAAGGCCGACGATCCGAACGTGTGGGTGTTCAAGCTGCGCGAGGGCGTCAAGTTCCATGGCGGCGAGGACTTCACCGCCGAGGACGTCGTCTTCTCGCTCGACCGCGCGCGCTCGGAGAAGTCGAACCTGCGCCAGCTCCACGCCGACGTCGCCGAGGTGACGGCCGTGGACGACCATACGGTCGAGGTGAAGATGAACGGCCCGTCGCCGCTCTATCCCAACAACACCACCAACACCTTCATCATGGACAAGGGCTGGTCCGAGGAGCACGACGTCGTCGAGGTTCAGGACTTCGCCGCCGGCGAGGACAACTACGCGGTCCGCAACGCCAACGGCACCGGCCCCTACGTGCTGCAATCGCGCGAGCCGGACGTGCGCTCGGTCATGACCGCGTTCGACGGCCACTGGGACGACAAGCCGGCCGTGACCGAGATCGTCTACCTGCCGATCAAGGAAGCCGCCACCCGCATCGCCGCGCTGCTTTCGGGCGAGGTCGACATCGTCCAGGACGTGCCGGTGCAGGACATCGAGCGCCTGTCGGCCACCGACGGCGTCAAGGTCGCGACCGGGCCGGAAAACCGCATCATCTATTTCGGCTACAAGTTCGGCGACGCGCCGCTGAAGTCTTCCAACGTCACCGACAAGAACCCGTTCGACGACCCCAAGGTGCGCGAGGCGATGGAGCTTGCCGTCGACCGCGAGGCGATCAAGCGCGTCGTCATGCGCGGCCAGTCGGTGCCGGCGGGCGTCGCCATGCCGCCCTTCGTCAATGGCTGGACGCCGGATCTCGACGCCTTCCCGGCGCCGGACATCGCCAAGGCCAAGGAACTGCTGGCCGAGGCCGGCTATCCGGACGGCTTCACCGTCACGCTCGACACGCCGAACAACCGCTACGTCAATGACGAGGCGGTTGCCCAAGCCGTCGTCGGCATGCTCGGCCAGATCGGCATCAAGGTGACGCTGGCCTCGCGGCCGATCGCCCAGCACGCGCCGGTGATCCTGAACAACGAGACCGATTTCTACCTGATGGGCTGGGGCGTCCCGACCTTCGATTCGGCCTATATCTTCAACGACCTGATCCACACCAAGGACGGCAATTACGGCGCCTACAACGCCGGGCTCTACACCAATCCCGAGCTGGACGAGAAGATCCGCTCGCTCGGCACCGAGATCGACCTGGACAAGCGCAACGCGACCATCGCCGAGATCTGGAAGGTGGTAAAGGACGACCGCGTCCTGCTGCCGATCCACAATCAGGTGCTGGCCTACGCCATGAAGAGCAACATCAACCTGGACGTCCACCCGGAGAACCAGCCGCTGATGCGCGGCGTCACCTTCGGCGAATAAGGACCGGCCGGACAGGCGGCCCGCCCGCGCACCGTCGCGCGGCGGGCCGTCGGCGCTGGCGGACATGCCCGATGGCGCGTGAGCCTGGCGCGGCTCACGCGCATCGCCATGCGGCCAGGCCGGCTCACGCAGCTCCGGGCGCTCGCGCCCATGCGGGGAAGTAGCCATGATTGCCTTCATCCTGAGGCGGCTCCTCCAGTCATTCATCGTGATGCTGGTGGTCGCGCTCATCTCCTTCATGCTGTTCCGCTATGTCGGCGATCCCGTGGCCAGCCTCGTCGGCCAGGACGCGCGCATCCACGAGATCGAGGCGCTGCGCCAGCGGCTGGGCCTGAACGATCCGTTCTACATCCAGTTCGCGCGCTTCATCGGCAACGCGCTCCAGGGCGAGTTCGGCATCTCCTACCGGCTCCAGCAGCCGGTGACGGAGCTGATCCTGAGCCGCCTGCCGGCGACGGTCGAGCTTGCCTTCGCCTCGGCGCTGATCGCGCTGGTGTTCGGCGTCGTCCTCGGCGTCTTCACCGCGCTGAAGCCGAAGAGCGCGGCCTCGGCCGTCATCATGTCGCTGTCGCTGATCGGTGTGTCGCTGCCGACCTTCCTGATCGGCATCGGGCTGATCTACGTCTTCGCGGTCGAGCTGCAATGGCTGCCCTCCTTCGGGCGGGGCCAGGTGGTCGATCTCGGCAGCTGGCGCACCGGCCTGTTGACCGAATCCGGCCGCCGCTCGCTGATCCTGCCGGCGATCACGCTGTCGCTGTTCCAGCTCACGCTGATCATGCGGCTGGTGCGGGCCGAGATGCTGGAGGTGCTGCGGCAGGACTATATCCGCTTCGCCCGCGCCCGCGGGCTTTCCAAGCGCGCGATCAATTTCGGCCACGCGCTGAAGAACACCATGGTCCCGGTCATCACCATCACCGGCCTCCAGCTCGGCTCGGTCATCGCCTTCTCGATCGTCACCGAGACCGTGTTCCAGTGGCCGGGCGTCGGCTCGCTGTTCATCAACTCGGTGCAGGTCGTCGACGTGCCGGTGATGGCCGCCTACCTGATGTTCATCGCCTTCATCTTCGTCGTCATCAACCTGACCGTCGACATCCTCTATTACGCCGTCGATCCGCGCCTTCGGGTGCACGGCATCGGCGCGGGGAAATGACCATGAGCACCGCCCCCACCACACAAACCGCCGTCGCGCCGCCGCGCTCCTTCGCCCGCCGCGTCTGGGATTCGGACGTGTTCTTCTCGTTCCGGCGCTCGCCCGTCACCATCGTCGCCGCGCTGATGACGCTGGTGCTGGTGATGTCGGCGCTGCTGGCGCCGTGGATCGCGCCCTACGATCCGTTCAACCCGGCGAGCCTCAACCTGATGGACGGCTTCACGCCGCCGATGTCGACCTCGATGACGGGCAACTACTTCCTGCTCGGCTCCGACCATCAGGGCCGCGACGTGCTCTCCACCATCCTCTACGGCAGCCGCGTCTCGCTGTTCGTCGGCGGCTCTGCCACCCTGTTCGCCATCGTGCTCGGCGTCGCGCTCGGGCTGACGGCCGGCTATCGCGGCGGCCTGACGGACGCGGTGATCATGCGCATCGCCGACATCCAGCTTTCCTTTCCCGCGATCCTGATCGCGCTGCTGATCTTCGGCATCGCCCGCGGCCTCATCCCGCCGAGCCGGCACGAGAGCATGGCGGTGTGGGTGCTGATCGTCGCCATCGGCCTGTCCAACTGGGCGCAGTTCGCCCGCACCGTGCGCGGCGCCACCATGGTCGAGCGGCAGAAGGACTATGTCTCGGCCGCGCGCATCATGGGCGTCAACCCGCTGCGCATCCTTCTTCGCCACATCCTGCCCAACGTGCTCGGGCCGGTTCTGGTCATCGGCACGATCGGCCTTGCGCTCGCCATCATCGAGGAGGCGACGCTCTCCTTCCTCGGCGTCGGCGTGCCGCCGACCCAGCCTTCGCTCGGAACGCTGATCCGCATCGGCCAGCAGTTCCTGTTCTCCGGCGAGTGGTGGATCCTGTTCTTCCCCGCCGTCACGCTCGTCCTGCTCGCGCTCGCCGTCAACCTGCTCGGCGACTGGCTGCGCGACGCATTGAACCCGAGGCTGCGCTGATGACGGAACCGATCATCTCCGTCCGCAACCTCGTGGTCGAGTTCCCGCTGAGAAGGGGCCTGTTCACGGCGGTCGACGACGTCTCCTTCGACATCATGCCGGGTGAAATCCTCGGCGTGGTCGGCGAATCCGGCGCCGGCAAGTCGATGACCGGCGCCGCCATCATCGGCCTGATCGAGCCGCCCGGCCACATCGCCGGCGGCGAGATCCATCTGAAGGGCCGGCGCATCGACAACCTGCCGCCCGAGGAGATGGCCAAGATTCGCGGCAAGCGCATCGGCATGGTGTTCCAGGACCCGCTGACCTCGCTGAACCCGCTCTACACCATCGGCCGCCAGCTCACCGAGACGATCCGCCGCCACCTGCCGCTCAACCAGGCGCAGGCGCGCCAGCGCGCCATCGACCTGCTCGGCGAGGCCGGCATCCCGTCGCCGGCCGACCGGCTCGACAGCTACCCGCACCAGTTTTCCGGCGGCCAGCGCCAGCGCGTCGTCATCGCGCTTGCCCTTGCGGCCGAGCCCGAACTCATCATCGCCGACGAGCCGACCTCGGCGCTCGACGTCTCCGTGC
>DAOMOI010000175.1:0-5217 GCA_035444225.1 Aquamicrobium sp.
GCCATCCACGCCCACGACATCCCCCACATCTTCCCGCAGGACGTGATCGCGCAGGCCGAAGCTGCGAAACCGGCGACCATGGCGGGCCGCGAGGATTTCCGCGATCTGGCGCTGATCACCATCGACCCGGCCGACGCCAAGGACCATGACGACGCCGTCCACGCCGCGCCGGACCCCGACGCGGCCAATCCCGGCGGCCACATCGTCACCGTCGCCATCGCCGACGTCGCGGCCTATGTGACGGAAGGCTCGGCGCTCGACCGCGAGGCGCTCAGGCGCGGCAATTCGGTCTATTTCCCCGACCGGGTGGTGCCGATGCTGCCCGAGCGCATCTCCAACGATCTGTGCTCGCTGCGCGAGGGCGAGGACCGGCCGGCGCTGGCCGTGCGCATGACCTTCGCGGCCGACGGGCGCAAGCTGCGCCACTCCTTCCACCGGGTGATGATGCGCTCGGCCGCCAAGCTCGCCTACGGCCAGGCGCAGGCCGCGATCGACGGCCGGCCGGACGACAAGACCGGACCGCTGCTCGACGCCGTGCTGAAGCCGCTGTGGGGCGCCTATGCGGCGCTGAAGCGGGGCCGCACGGCGCGCGAGCCGCTGGAGCTCGACCTGCCGGAACGCAAGATCGTGCTGAAGCCCGACGGCACCGTCGACCGCGTCTTCGTGCCCGAGCGCCTCGACGCCCACAAGCTGATCGAGGAATTCATGATCCAGGCCAATGTGGCCGCGGCCGAGACGCTGGAGGCCAAGCGCCTGCCGCTGATCTACCGCGTCCACGACGCGCCCTCGCTCGCCAAGCAGGAATCCTTGCGCGAATTCCTCGCCACGCTCAGCCTGCCGCTGGCGCGCGGCGGGCAGTTGAAGCCTTCCTCCTTCAACGGCATATTGTCGCGGGTGAAGGGCAGCGACGTCGAGATTCTGGTCAACGAGGTGGTGCTGCGCAGCCAGAGCCAGGCGATCTACGCGCCGGAGAACATCGGCCATTTCGGCTTGAACCTGCGCCGCTATGCGCACTTCACCTCGCCGATCCGCCGCTATGCCGACCTCGTCGTCCACCGGGCGCTGATCGGGGCGCTAAGCCTTGGAAAAGACGGCATTTCCCGCGATCAGGAAGCGCGGCTCGACGAGATCGCGGCGCTGATCTCGGCGGCCGAGCGCCGCGCGATGGCGGCGGAGCGCGAAACGGTGGACCGGCTGATCGCCTCCCATCTGGCGAGCCGGCTCGAAGAGGATTTTTCCGCCCGCGTCTCCGGCGTCACCAAGGCTGGGCTGTTCGTCAAGCTGCCGCAATTCGGCGCCGACGGCTTCATCCCGGTGTCAACGCTGGGCGACGATTACTATATCTACGACGAGTCGGCGCACGCGCTGTTCGGCGAACGAACGGGCAAAGGCTATCAGCTTGCCGACGAGGTCGAGGTGCGGCTCGTCGAGATCGCGCCGATGGCCGGTGCCATGCGTTTCGCCATGCTGAGCGAGCCGAAGCCCCTGCCCGGCTCGAAGCAGTCGTTCCACAAATCGCGCCGCGGCAGGGCGCGCGCGCAACGGCCGTCGCCCCGCGGCCGCTCCCGGAGAAGATGATGGAAGACCAGACATTCGGCCAGCCGGCCCGGCGCGATCGCTCGCTGATGCAGGCGATTGCGCGCGGCTTCATGGGCAAATGCCCCCATTGCGGCGAAGGCCGCCTGTTCGGCAAGTTCCTCAAGGTCGCCGATTCGTGCGACGTGTGCGGCGAGGAGTTTCATCACCACCGGGCCGACGACCTGCCGGCCTATCTGGTGATCTTCATCGTCGGCCACATCGTCGTCGGCGGCTTCATGGCCATCGAGCGGGCCTTCACCCTGACGACGTGGGAACATCTGGCGATATGGGTGCCGATAACGCTGGTCATGACCATCGGCCTGCTCCAGCCGGTCAAGGGCGCGGTCGTCGGCCTGCAATGGGCCTTGAGGATGCACGGATTTTCGGGCAAGCCCGAGGTACTCGAAACCCATCCGGAACTGTGAGGCAGGCATGAGGGGCGACAACACCGGCATCGCGGGGATGACCCGCGCGGAACTTGACCGCGCCGAGAACAAGGATTTCGCGCTCGGCGCGGGGCCGAAGCGGCCGCGCGACGCGGCGACGCTGATCCTGCTCGACCGCAAGGGCGGCGACGTCAACGTGCTGATGGGCCGACGCCACATGCGCCATGCCTTCATGCCCGGCAAGTTCGTCTTTCCCGGCGGGCGCACCGATCCCGCCGACAGCCGCGTCCCGGTGGTCGCCGGCCTGCACCCGCAGGTCGAATCGAAGCTCGCCGGCATCCGCACCTCGACGACGCGCGCCCGCGCCATCGCGCTGTCGGCCATACGCGAGACCTATGAGGAGGCCGGGCTGCTGATCGGCAGGCCGGGCGACTTCGCCACCACCAAGGCCGACTGGCTCGGCTTCGTCGAGCACGGCGTGGCGCCCTCGCTCGAGGGCCTGCGCTTCGTCGCCCGCGCCATCACGCCGCCCGGCCGCGTGCGCCGCTTCGACACGCGCTTCCTCGCCACCTTCCGCGACGAGGTCGCGGTGGAGCTGCCGCAGGGCGGGCCGACGGACGAGCTGGAGGAGATCATGTGGCTGCCGCTGGAAAAGGCCGTCGAGGCCGATATCCCGACGATCACGCGCACCATCCTCAACGAGTTGCTGACGCGGCTGCGCGACGATCCCGACCTCGCGCCGGAGACGCCGGTGCCGTTCTACCACATGGTTCATCGCCGCTTCCGCCGCGATATCCTCTGACGTTCCATCCTCGCAGGTTTCGCTGATGGTAAAGTCGCCATCGACCCCCGACGCCGACGCCCAGGACGGCGGCATGCGCTGGCTGTCCATCGCCGCCGCGATCGCCTCGATCAGCGTCGTCGGCATGGCCATCGGTCTCGGCGTGCCGCTGCTTTCGGTCATTCTGGAGACACGCGGCTATTCGGCGACCACCATCGGCGCCAACACGGCGGTGGCCGGCATCGCCTCGATCGTCGCCGCGCCCTTCGCCACGCCGCTCGCCGCGCGCTTCGGCGTCGTGCCGGTGATGCTGGCGTCGATCATCGCCGGCGGCATCGCCTTCGTCGGCTTCTACGTCGCGCCGTTCTGGGCGTGGTTCCCGCTGCGCGCCGTGCTGCATTTCGCGCTGACGGTGCTGTTCATCCTGTCCGAGTTCTGGATCTCGACCTCGGCGCCGCCGCACCGGCGCGGCCTCATCCTCGGCGTCTACGCCACGGTGCTGTCGCTCGGCTTCGCCTTCGGCCCGTGGCTGTTCGCGCAGATCGGCTCGGCCGGCTTCGCGCCGTTCGGCGTCGCCTTCGCGCTGATCGTGCTCGCCGCCATCCCCGTTTCGCTGGCCTGGCGCGAAAGCCCCGACATCGCCGGCTCGTCCCATGGCGCGAGCGAGGGCGGCTTCGTCCGCTACATCTGGATGGTGCCGACGGCGACGGCGGCCGTCCTCGTCTTCGGCGCGGTCGAGACCGGCGGCTTCGCGCTGTTCCCCGTCTACGGAGCGCGCATCGGCTATACGGAGGCGGACGCGGCGCTGCTTCTGACGGCGGTGGGCCTCGGCAACGTGCTGCTCCAGATCCCGCTCGGCCTCGTCAGCGACCGCATGCGCGACCGGCGTACCCTGCTCGCCATCTGCGCCTTCGTCGGGCTGGCGGGCGTTCTCGTCCTGCCCTTCGCCGCCGGCAGCTGGCGTCTGAGCGCGGCGATCCTGTTCGTCTGGGGCGGCGTCGTCGCCGGCCTCTACACGGTGGGACTCGCCCATCTCGGCTCCAAGCTCTCGGGCCGCGACCTCGCCTCCGCCAACGCCGCCTTCATTCTCTGCTACGGCATCGGCATGCTGGTCGGGCCGCAGGCCATCGGCATCGGCATGGACATCGCCGGACCGAACGGCTTCGCCTGGACGCTGGCGCTGTTCTTCGCCGCCTATCTCGTTCTCGCGGCCGCGCGCCTTCTCGCCATTCCGATCCGGCGCTGAGCGCGTACACGCAGGGGCTTGACTTTCCGCGATCCTGCTTTATGTCTCCGCGCGAGATTTCCGCAGCCGGGCCCGCCGCCCGAACCCATGCGGCGACCTGACCTCAAGAACAGCGGACACGAAAATGGCCAAGGCTACGACCATCAAGATCAAGCTTCTGTCCACCGCGGACACCGGCTTCTTCTACGTCACCAAGAAGAACAGCCGCACCATGACCGACAAGATGGCGAAGCGCAAATACGACCCGGTCGCGCGCAAGCACGTCGAGTTCAAGGAAACGAAGATCAAGTAATCTTCGCGTCATACGGACAACGAAAACGCCGCCTTTCGGGGCGGCGTTTTCGTTTCTCGCAATGTCCTGCAACATAAAGCCCTGCCACTTGAAGGCGACCGATCGTTTCTTCAGATCTCGCCGGCCGCCAAAGGCGGCGATCCGGCAGCGGTACGAGGAGCCCGCTCTACGCCGGGGCCGGCCGGCCGACCCCACGAACCCAGGAGATGCGGCGGACCTGAGCATCATGGGGCAACGATGTGCGGAAAAGATAAGGAAGGCGCTCTCGCCTTCTTCCACCCACCCCGCATGACCCGGTCAAAGAGTTGCGCAAGGGCGCAATAAAATCAACACTTTCTTAACCAACGCGCCAACTCCCTGCAAACAAGGTAAATATCGCGCGGCAAGCGGCTGATCTTCCTGCGGGCAGCCGGAAGGGGCTGGTCAGGCGGCGGCGGCGACGACGCGGTTGCGCCCGCCGTTCTTGGCCTCGTAGAGCGCGAGGTCGGCGCGCTTGAGCATCGCCTCGGCCGTGTCCTTGCCGCGCATCATCGTCGAAACGCCGACGCTGACCGTCACGGGGATCGTCTGTCCATCGGGGCCGATGGTGAAGGGCGTGTCGGCGATCTGGGCGCGGATGCGCTCGGCCACCTTGCCGGCGATGACGCCTTCGGTGTCCGGCATGACGACGACGAACTCCTCGCCGCCCATGCGGCAGGCGAGGTCGATGCCGCGCACGTTCTTGCGCAGGCGCGCGGCGAATTCGCGCAGCACCTCGTCGCCGACATCGTGGCCCCATGCGTCGTTGATCGACTTGAAGCGGTCGATGTCGGTGATCATCAGCGACAGCGGCCGGCGGCGGTTGCGGGCGCGCTCGAACAGGGTGGTCAGATGGCTGTCGAGATAGCGGCGGTTGTGCAGGCCGGTCAGCCCGTCGATGACGGCCATCTCGATG
>DAOMOI010000176.1:0-1460 GCA_035444225.1 Aquamicrobium sp.
ATGCCGGCGAGCGGGTCAAGCCCGCCATTACCGACGAGCGGCCGGATTCGCGCCTGATCGAGAACCCGCTGACCGCGCCGGCGGCGCTCAACGTCATGTCGAACGGCTATTACAACGTCATGACGACCGCGACCGGGGCGGGCTACAGCCGCGCCGGCGAGATCGCGGTGACGCGCTGGAACGGCGACGGCGCCGAGGAGCGCACCGGCACGTTCCTGTTCGTCACCGACACCGGGAGCGGACAGTGGTGGTCGGCGAGCGCCGAGCCGAAGCGCGCGCCGGGCGAGAGCACCCACGCCTTCTTCTGCGACGACAAGTCGACCTTCACCAAGACGGTGGGTACGTTGAGCACCGAGGTCGAGTGCATCGTCTTGTCGGAGGCCAATGGCGAGGCGAGGCGCATCACGCTGTGGAACGAGAGCGACCGCGACCGCCATGTCGAGGTCACCTCCTTCGCCGAGATCGCGCTGGCCTACGAGGCCGCCGACAGCGCCCATCCGGCATTCTCGAAGATGTTCGTCAGGACCGACATCGACCCCGCCACCTCGACCATCTTCGCCGAGCGGCGCCGCCGCTCGACCGGCGAGCCGGCGATCGCGCTCGCCCATTTCGTCACCTTCGGACCGACCGGCGCGCCTTCATCGGCCGCGGCCGCACGCTCGCCGACGCCGCCGCATTCGACGCGGACGCCCGGCTTTCAGGCGCTTGCGGCTTCACGCTCGATCCGGTGATGGCGCTCCGGGCAAAGGTGCGGGTGCCGGCGCGCAAGAAGGTGGCGCTGACCTTCTGGACCGTGGTGGCCGCCAACCGCGCCGACGTCGAGGCGGAGACGCGCCACTTCCTCCAGCACGGCAGCTTCCAGCGCCAGGCCATGCTGGCCTGGACCCGCTCGCAGGTGCAGACGCGCCATGTCGGCCTGTCGCTTTCGGAAGCCGCCGGGGTGCAGAAGCTGGCCCGCCACCTGGTCCTGCCCGGCCCGGCGCTGCGCGCGCCCGACACGGCGGTCGTCAACGGGCTCGGCCGGCAGTCCTTCCTGTGGCCGACCTCGATCTCCGGCGACTTCCCCATCTTCGCTGTCCGCATCGGCGACGTCGCCGACCTCGAAATCGTCGCCTCGGCGCTGAGGATGCAGGAATATTTGCGCGCGCGCGGCCTCGTCTTCGACCTCGTCGTCGTCAACGAGCAGGCCGCCTCCTACGTGCAGGACCTGCAACAGGCGATCGAGCGGCTGTGCGAGACGGCGCGCATGCACGGGCGCGAGCTCGGGCCGCGCCAGCACATCTTCGCCGTGCGCCGCGACCTGATGGACGAGACGACCTACAACACGCTGATCGGCGTCGCCCGCGTCGTCCTGCATACGAGGAACGGCCCGATCCTCGACCAGATCGAGCGCGCCGAGGCGAGCGCGTCGGAACGCGACCCGGCTGCCGCCGCGCCGGCGGCGGCGCGCACCGGGGAGG
>DAOMOI010000176.1:1470-5168 GCA_035444225.1 Aquamicrobium sp.
TCTGGAACGGCTTCGGCGGCTTCGCCGACGACGGGCGCGACTATGTGGTCAGGCTGTCCGGCGCACAGGCGACGCCGCAGCCATGGGTCAACGTCATCGCCAACGAGAATTTCGGCTTCCACGTCTCGGCCGAGGGCGCGGCCTTCACCTGGAGTCGCAACAGCCGCGATTTCCAGCTGACGCCATGGGCCAACGACCCTGTCGTCAACCGGCCGGGCGAGGGCGTCTATCTCCACGACATCGACACCGGCGCGTCGTTCTCGCCGCTGGCCGGCCTGCTGCGCGACCCGGCGCTGGCCTATGAGGCGCGCCACGGGCGCGGCGTGTCGTCCTTCTCGGTGACGCGCGACGGGCTGGCGGCGACGCTGACGCAGCTCGTCGACGCGGAAGACCCGGTCAAGGTGCAGCGCCTGACGCTGGAGAATAGTGGCGAGCGGCCGGTGCGGCTGCGCGTCTATGCCTATGCCGAATGGGTGCTGGGCAACAGCCGGCCGCGCAGCGCGCCGACCATCGTGCCCGACGTCGTCGGCGGCGTGGTGATGGCGCGCAACCCCTACCACCTCGATTTCGGCGACCGCACCGCCTTCCTCGCCTGCGACGGGGCGGATGGGGGCTTCACCTGCGACCGGGCGGAATTCCTCGGCGCCGGCGGCTCCACTGCGGCGCCGGGCGCAGTCCTGAACGGTGCGGTGCTTTCCGGCACTCGCGAGGCCGGCCGCGACCCCTGCGCGGCGCTCTACCGCGACGTCGAGATCGCGCCCGGCGGCCGCGCCGTCCTTCACGTCGTGCTCGGCGACGCCGGCTCGGCGCAGGAGGCGGCATCGCTGGCGAAGACGCACCTCGCCGCCGATTTCGAGGCGCGGCTCGAAGCCAACCGCGCGCAATGGGAGGCGTTTTCCGGCGCGCTTCAGGTCGAGACGCCCGATCCGGCCTTCGACGCCATGGTCAACACCTGGCTGCCCTATCAGGCGCTGGCCTGCCGCGTGCGGGCCCGCGCGGCCTTCTATCAGGCGAGCGGCGCCTACGGCTTCCGCGACCAGTTGCAGGACACGCTGGCGCTGATGAATCACGACGCCGGCCTCGCCCGCGCCCAGATCCTCAACGCCGCCGGGCGGCAGTTCGTGCAGGGCGACGTGCAGCACTGGTGGCTGCCAAGAAGCGGCGCCGGCGTGCGCACCATGATCTCGGACGACGTGATCTGGCTCGGCTACGCCGCCCATCTCTATGTCCGCACCACCGGCGACCGCGCCATCCTCGACGAGCCCGTGCGCTTCATCGACGGGCCGGAGCTGAAGGAGGGCGAGCACGACGCATTCTTCACGCCCGAGCCGGCGCGCGAGACCGCGCCGCTCTACGAGCATTGCGCGCGCGCGCTCGACCTTGCCGTTGCCCGCACCGGGGAGAACGGCCTGCCGCTGATCCTCGGCGGCGACTGGAACGACGGCATGAACCGCGTCGGCGAGCACGGTCGCGGCACCAGCGTCTGGCTCGGCTGGTTCCTGGGCAAGACGTTGCGCGACTTCGCCGCCCTCGCCGCCGAGCGCGGCGACGAGACGCGCGCGGCCGCCTGGCGCGCGCATGCAGAACGGCTGAAAGCGGCGCTCGAATCCGAAGGCTGGGACGGCGAATGGTATCGGCGCGGCACCTATGACGACGGCGAGCCCCTCGGCTCGGCGCGGTCGCAGGAGTGCCGCATCGACTCCATCGCCCAGTCCTGGGCGGTGCTGTCGGGGCTGGGCGATCCGGCGCGCGCCGACGCCGCGATGTCGAAGGCGCTCGAAATGCTGGTGGACGAGGAGGCCGGCTTGGCGCGGCTGTTCACCCCGCCCTTCGCCCACAGCCCCCGCGAGCCGGGCTACATCAAGAGCTATCCGCCCGGCGTGCGCGAGAACGGCGGCCAATACACCCATGCCGCGACATGGCTGATCGCGGCGCTGGCCGAACTCGGCCGCGGCGACGAGGCCTATCGCCTGTTCTCCATGGTCAATCCGGTCAATCACGCGCGCGACGAGCAGGCCGCCCACCATTACCGTGTCGAGCCCTACGTCGTCGCGGCCGACGTCTATGGCGAGGACAAGGCCGGGCGCGGCGGCTGGACCTGGTACACCGGCTCGGCCGGCTGGCTCTATCGCGTCGCGGTCGAGAACATTCTCGGCATCCGCCGCGAGGACGGGCGGCTCTTCGTCAGGCCGGCGCTGCCGGCGGCGTGGCGGGGCTTTTCCGCGCGGCTGCGCATCGGCGGCGCTCGCTATCGCGTCACCGTCCGCCGCGGCGCGGAGGCCGGCGTCGCCATCGACGGCGAACCGGCTCCCGACGGCGCCGTCATGCTTCATGAGGAAGGCGAGCATGAAATCGCCGTCACCATCGCCCAGGGGTGAGCGGCGACCGTCGCCGCCCCTCCCCCTTTTGCCCGCGCCGGCGTCACATCGGCACCGCACTCCTGCCGTTTTTCCAATTATTTCAGATTGTTACACCCTCACGAAGAATATCCGACTGTCGCGTTTGTTGTTCGCGAATGGGCAACGGAACGCCGCAATCGTCATTGATGAGGGATGCCCGCGGGCATACCGTCCTGCGTTGTGCAACGCAGCAGAGACGTGAGGAAACCGATTGTCACTGTTTCAGGTCTACTTGAGAGCACTGGCTTACCTTGCCGCTGACGGACGGCGCGTAGGAGTGATCTGTGCGGCCAATGTCTCGCTTGCGATTGCCATGATCGCCGAGCCGATCCTGTTCGGCCGCATCATCGAGGCGATCTCCAAGGAAGGCAGCGTCGGG
Organism: Aquamicrobium sp.; assembly: GCA_035444225.1. Classification (GTDB taxonomy): domain Bacteria; phylum Pseudomonadota; class Alphaproteobacteria; order Rhizobiales; family Rhizobiaceae; genus Aerobium. Next base: position 4,249 of record DAOMOI010000176.1, read on the forward strand.
GCGCAGGTCGCGGCCTGGGCCGGGCTCGGCACCTTCAACATCGTCGCCTTCGTTCTCGTCGCGCGTGGCGCCGACCGGCTGGCACATCGCCGCCGCGCCGAGGTGCTGGCCGATTCGTTCGAGAAGGTCATCGCCATGCCGCTGGCCTGGCACCACCGCCAAGGCACGTCGCAGGCGCTGCACACGCTGCTGCGCGCCATGGAGACGCTGTTCTCGCTGTGGCTCGAATTCATGCGCCAGCACCTGTCGACGGCGGTGGCGCTGATGCTGCTGGCGCCGACGGCGCTGACGCTCGACTGGCGCATGGCGATCGTGCTGCTGGCGCTCGGCGTCTCCTATGTCGCGGTCAGCCGCGCGGTGATGGCCAAGACCAAGGACGGCCAGGCCGAGGTCGAGCAGCACTATCACCGCGTCTTCGCCCATGTCAGCGATTCGATCTCCAACGTGTCGGTGCTGCAGAGCTACGGCCGGCTTGCGCAGGAGAGCGAGGCGCTGCGCCGCTACACGGCGGGGCTGCTCGACGCGCAGTTTCCGGTGCTCAACTGGTGGGCGCTGGCCAGCGCGCTGCACCGGCTGTCGGCCACGATCTCGATGATGGTGGTGCTGGGCATCGGCGCGATGCTGGTGCAGCGGGGCCATCTCGGCATCGGCGACGTCGTCGCCTTCGCCGGCTTCGCCACGCTGCTGATCGGGCGGCTCGACCAGCTGACCGGCTTCGTCAACCAGGTGTTTGAGGCCCGCGCCAAGCTCGAGCCGTTCTACGCGCTGGAGGATTCCGGCGCGGCGCGCGAGGAGCGGCCCGGCGCGCGGCCGGTGGCGCGGCTGCGCGGCGAGGTCTCGTTCGAGAACGTCTCCTTCCGCTTCCCCGGCTCGGGCGCCGGCATCCACGACCTCTCCTTCCATGTCGAGGCCGGCAAGAC
>DAOMOI010000177.1:0-5160 GCA_035444225.1 Aquamicrobium sp.
GCAGGTGTTCACGCCGCGCGAATCCACCGCCGTCGCGGCGCAGCCCGCCTCGGCCTGAGGAACGCCTACTTCTCCGCCGGCTCCCCGGTTGCTTCCCTCGCCGGGTCCCCCACCGGCTCCATGCCCGCCGGGGCGCGGCGCTCGACGATTCCGAGCGCGTCCTCCTCGCGCACCTTGCGCAGGCGCTCCTCGGCCTCGGTCGCCTCGCGCTGGCGCGCCCACATCTCGGCATAGAGGCCGCGCTTCGCCAGAAGCTCGGAATGGCGGCCGCGCTCGGCGATGCGGCCGTCCTGGAGCACGATGATCTCGTCGGCGGAGATGACCGTGGACAGGCGGTGGGCGATGACCAGCGTGGTGCGCCCGCGGCTCACCAGATCGAGCGCGGCCTGGATCTCCTGCTCGGTGCGGGTGTCGAGCGCCGAGGTCGCTTCGTCCAGCATCAGGATCGGCGGGGCCTTCAGGATGGTGCGGGCGATGGCCACGCGCTGCTTCTCGCCGCCCGACAGCTTCAGCCCGCGCTCGCCGACCATGGTGTCGTACCCCTCGGGGAGGCGGGCGATGAAGTCGTTGATCTGGGCGAGGTCGGCGGCGCGCTCGACATCCTCGGCGCTGGCGTCGGGGCGGCCGTAGCGGATGTTGTAGCGGATGGTGTCGTTGAACAGCACCGTGTCCTGCGGCACCATGCCGATCACGGCGCGCAGGCTTTCCTGCGTCACGTCGCGGATGTCCTGCCCGTCGATGCGGATCGAGCCCCGCTGGATGTCGTAGAAGCGGAACAGGAGCCGCGAGATCGTCGACTTGCCGGCGCCGGACGGGCCGACGATGGCCACCGTCCTGCCCGCCGGCACCTCGAACGACACGCCCTTGAGGATCGGCCGCGCGGGGTCGTAGGCGAAGTGCACGTCCTCGAACACCACCCTGCCCTCGCCGACGGCGAGCGGCGCGGCATCCGGCCTGTCCACCACCTCGGCCTCGACGTCGAGCAGGTCGAACATCTGCTCGATGTCGGTCAGCGCCTGCCTGATCTCGCGATAGATGAAGCCGATAAAGTTCAGCGGCACGGAAAGCTGCATCAGCATGGCGTTGACGAAGACGAAGTCGCCGATGGTGTGGGTGCCGCGCATCACCTCCCATGCCGACAGCGCCATCACCGCCGCCATGCCGACGCCGAAGATGACGCCCTGGCCGAAGTTCAGCCAGCCGAGCGAAGTCCAGATGCGGGTGGCGGCGTCCTCGTAGCGTGCCATCGAGCGGTCGTAGCGCGCGGCCTCCATCTTCTCGTTGCCGAAATACTTCACCGTCTCGTAGTTGAGCAGCGAGTCGATGGCCTTGGTGTTGGCGTCGGTGTCGCTGTCGTTCATGTCGCGGCGGATGGAGATGCGCCAGTCGCTCGCCCGCACGGTGAACCACGTATAGAGCCACACCGTCACAGCGATGACGGCGACATAGACCCAGCCATAGACCACCCAGAAGATCACCGCCGTCAGCGCGAATTCCAGCACCGTCGGCAGCGTGTTGAGGATGGTGAAGCGCACGATGGTCTCGATGCCCTTGACCCCGCGCTCGATGACGCGCGACAGGCCCCCGGTGCGCCGTTCGAGGTGGAAGCGCAGCGACAATTCATGCAGGTGGACGAAGGTGCGATAGCCGAGCTGGCGCACCGCGTGCTGGCCGACGCGCGCGAACAGGGCGTCGCGAAGCTGGTTGAAGCCGAGCTGGACGACGCGCACGACATTGTAGGCCAGCACCAGCATCACCGGCGCGGCGAGGATGGCCGGCACATAGGCCGGCACCGCAAGCTCGCCGGTCAGCGCGTCGGTCGCCCATTTGAAGAAATAGGGAACGAGAACCAGCACCAGCTTGGCGATGACGAGGAAGATGCTGGCCCAGACGACGCGCAGCTTCAGGTCGGCGCGGTCGGCCGGCCACATATAGGGCCACAGATTGGCCAGCGTGCGCAGGGTGGAGCCGGAATCGGCGGATACGGTCTTTTCGGACGCGGTGTTCTCGGACAAGGCAAGAAATCCTGAATGGGCGTGTCTAGCCGCGGCGCCCGGCGGGCGGCGCGCAGCAGGAATCGAGAAGATGGTCGATCGCGGCGGAAAGTGCCGCGAGCGCGGCGCGGTCGACCTCGTAGCGGGAGCGCGGACGGCCCGGCGTCAGCCGCACCAGCCCGGCATCGACCAGCACCTTGAGATGCTGGGAAACCGTGGACTGGGCGAGATCGAGCCGGGCGACGACATCCTTGCAGCAGCAGGCGTCGACGCCGGCGAGATGCTGGAGAATGTCGATGCGGGCGGGATGGGCGAGCGCGGCAAGCCGCGCCGCGAGCGCCGCGCGCTCGTCGCAATCATACGTTGCCGGATTCGGGGCCGGAATCATGTCCTGCTGGCTATTCATCGTTTATCGGCGATATACGATGAACGGCTTTCACGCAAGCCGCCGGTCAGTCGGCGGCGGCGTTTCCGTCCTGCGGCGACACCGCCTGATCGCCGATGGCGTCGAGATCGGCCTGCTCGCCCTCCGGCGTCTCGCCGGGCACGGCGAAGACCTGCCCCGGCCAGATCCGGTTCGGATCGTGGATCTGGTCCTGGTTGGCGAGGTAGATCGTCGAATAGCGGATGCCGTGGCCGTAGACGCGGCGCGAGATGCGCCACAGCGAATCGCCGCGACGGATGATGACCGCGCCGTCGACGCGCTGGAGCGGCGCGGCCGTGGCCTCGTCGTCGGCGCCGACGTCGTCGTTCGCTTCTTCCGCTCCCGCCGCATCGGGCGCGGCGGCGGTTTGCGCCGCAGGCTCGCCCTGCGCCGGTCCACCCTGAGCCGGCGCGGCGGGCGCCACGGCAGCGATGGCCTCGCCCGGCTCGCGCTCGAAGGGCACGCCGGCGCGAGCGACGACCGAGCCGTCGTCGCCGAGCAGGTCGGCGCGGATCAGATGGCTGCCGACCTCGAGAGCGCGTTTCGCCTCGACGAGGAAGCGCCCGCCTTCGGAGGCGACGGCGTCGCCGAGAAGGACAGTGCCGGCATAGACGCGCACGGTGCGGCCGGCATCGGCGCGGCCGGCAACGAAGATCGTGCCGCCCTCGATCTCGACCGCCTCGACCGAGACGGTGTGGGTCGCCGCAGGTTGCGGGGCCGGCTGCGGGGCGGATTGCGGCGTGGCGGGAGCAGCCTCCTCCTCGCTGGCGGCGGTCTCGTCCGTCGCGTCCGGCGTCACGGCCGGGGCTTGCGCCTCCGCGGCGGGCTGCCGTTCGTCTGCGGCGGCCTGCGACGGCGCGCTGGCTTCCTCCTCGCCTGCCTCTTCCCCGGCGGGTTGCGTCGTGCCGGGGGCGACCGTCGTTTCCGGCGCGGCATCGGTCGCCCCCGGCACGGTGATCAGCTGCGCCGGCTCGCCCGGCTCCTCGACCATGGCGAGAACCTGGCCGTCCTCGGCCTCGGGGACGGAAACGATGGCCGCGCCGTCGGAGAGGGCAGCGCCGCCTTCCGGCGCGGTCGCGCGCAGCGCCAGCCGGTAGTCGCCCGGCGCCAGCCGCTCGTCGAGCACGACGACGAAATCGCCGGACGCGCCGGCTTCGGCCTTGCCGAGCACCGTCTCGCCCGACAGCACCTCGACGGTCGCGCCAGCGCCGGCCTTGCCGGCCACCAGCACCGAGCCGTCCGGCTCGACGCGCAGCAGGTCGAAGGCAGGCGCGGTGAGGCGATCCTGCTTCGGAGTGGTCGCCGTTTCCGGCGAGGCCGGCTCATCGGCGGGGGCGGCTTCCTCTTCCGCCGCGTCCTGCTCTGCCGGGGCGGCCTTCTCCTGCGATGCTGCGGGCGGCTGGAGCAGGCTCGAAACCTCAGCCGGCTTCGGCGCCAGCCACGGGTCGAGCATGCCGGTCACATATGCGGTGCCGGCCGCGGCGGCGCCGCCGCCCAGCAGAAACAGGATTGCCTTGACCCAGCCCGCCATCGACCTTTTCCTTCCAGCCCGGTTCCTTCCGCGTCTATCCTGTTTTTCGTGGGGCGACAACAAAAGACCGATCCACGGCTTGACCGCGCGGGCGGCGAGATCGTCCAATCCGCCGATGAATCCGATTCGATCCATCTGCGTCTATTGCGGCTCCTCCAACGGTCGGGGCGAGGCCTACGCCGCCGCCGGCCACGCGCTCGGCCGCTCGATGGCCGAGGCCGGCATCCGGCTCGTCTATGGCGGCGGCACCAAGGGCATCATGGGCGCGGTCGCGCGCGGCGTGATGGAGGGCGGCGGGGCCGTCACCGGCATCATCCCGCGCTTCCTCATCAACAAGGAGGCGTCCGGCGCGGCCCTCGGCGACCTCGACGAGGTGATCGTCACCGAGGACATGCACACCCGCAAGCACGCCATGTTCGAGAAGTCGGACGCCTTCGTGGCGCTGCCGGGCGGCATCGGCACGCTGGAGGAAGTGGTGGAGATCATGACCTGGGCGCAGCTTGGCCGCCACCGCAAGCCGATCGCCTTCGTCAACATCGGCGGGTTCTGGAACCCGATGCTGGCGCTCATCGACCACATGCGCGCGGAAGGCTTCGTCCATACCGGCCATCTGGTGCAGCCCCTGGTGGTCGACACGGCCGAGGCGGTGGTTCCGGCCGTCGCCACGCAGGCGGCGTCCTTCGCCGAGATCGCGTCGCAGGGCGACACGCGGGTCATCGACCGGCTGTAGCGGCCGGCTTCAATGCCGGCGGAACAGGACCGACCAGGTGTAGAGCGCCAGCGCCAGCCAGATCAGGCCGAAGGCGAACAGCCGGACGGCGCCGAAGGGCTCGCCGAACACGAAGACCGCGATCAGCGCGATCATCGTCGGCGCGATGTACTGCATCAGGCCGATGGTCGAGATGCGCAGCATCTTGGCCCCGAACGCATAGAGGATGAGCGGCACGGCCGTGATCGGCCCCGCCGCCAGCAGCAGGACGAGATCCCGGCCGCCGGCGAGGAAATGCCCCTGCCCGGTCATCTCCAGCCACAGGAACCATGCCAGGCACGGCGGCGTCAGCAGCAGCACCTCGAGGAAGAAGCCCTGGCTCGGGCCGATGGGCAGCGTCTTCCTGAGGAAGCCGTAGGCGGCGAAGCTGAATGCGAGCGCCAGCGAGATCCACGGCAGCCCGCCCGCCTCCACCGTCAGCACCGCGACGGCGACGGTGGCG
>DAOMOI010000178.1:0-5116 GCA_035444225.1 Aquamicrobium sp.
GGCGCGATGGGCTACAAGTTCCAGTTCATCACGCTGGCCGGCTTCCACCAGCTGAACTACGGCATGTTCGAGCTGGCGCGCGGCTACAAGGAGCGCCAGATGGCGGCCTATTCGGAGCTTCAGGAGGCCGAGTTCGCGGCCGAGGCCAACGGCTACACCGCCACCAAGCACCAGCGCGAGGTCGGCACCGGCTATTTCGACGCCGTGTCGCTGGCCATCACCGGCGGCCAGTCCTCGACCACCGCGATGAAGGAATCGACCGAGACCGAACAGTTCCGCCCGGCGGCGGAATAACGGTCTCGACCCGGCAAGGCTGAAAAGCCCAACAGGCAAAGGAGAATACCCATGTCGCCCAAGACCCGTGTCAAGGAACGTGCCGAGGAGCAGTCCTCTTCCATGAACAGCGACCAGCAGGCCGTCATCCGCATGGTGGCGAACGACCTGCACCGTCTGAACCAGTCGGTGATGAAGGCGGTCGAGGCCGGCGTCTCGGTGGAGCTGGTGCGCTCGGCGCGCCACCACGGCGGCGACGGCAACTGGGGCGACCTCCTGATCCCGGTCGTGGTCGCCAACGCCGCAGCCGCAAGGAGCGGCGAAGACGCCTGATCTCGCGCAAGTTCGCGATAATGAAAAAGGCGGCGCCGAAAGCGCCGCCTTTTTTCTGTAGTTCGCGAGCTGCGGGCCGGGCGGGACAGGCGCTCGTCTGCCGTTTCGTTGGCCGGCGAGGGAAATCGGGAAAACCTCGCCGTTCGCCATTACCGCCACGCCCGATTGACGCGGCCCGCAGCTATTTCCGGGGCACCGGATGCCACCGGAATCCTAGTCCGTATGCTCCGGCATCGCCTTCAACTGGTCCTTGGTCCAACCGGTGACGGCGTGAACCGTTCCGTCCTCGTCGCGCATGAAATCGAGATCGCCGGCGAAGACCGCCACCGGCTTGGCGCCGATGCTGAGAAACCCTCCGACATCGATGACGATCTCGCTGCCATGCATATGCGAGACGGTGCCGATCTTGTTGTCCTCGGCGTCGTAGATCGTCGCCCCCTCGAGGATGTCGGGAGTGAACTGGTCGCTCGTCAGACGCGTGTGAGTGCTGTGGTCCATGGTTCGTCTCCGTCCTGTTCGTGACGGGTTGCCCAACTCTCCCGCCAGGGCAAGTGTTCCAAAATCGGTATGAGAGGAGACTGGCTGCGCCTTCTTTCAATGTGGCGGTCGCGTGAAGGAACTTTGGCCGGAATGGGGAGTTTGGTTCGTCTCAACGCAGGAGAACGAAACAGATGCACGGAATCATATATCTCGTCGGCCTGGTGGTCATCATCCTGGCGATCCTTTCCTTCTTCGGTTTGCGTTGAAGTCTGGAGAGGATGCTGCAATGGCAATGATCGAAGAAACCGTCGTCGCGCCGGTCGCCGACGACACCCGCTCCTATATGGATTGGCCGGCTATTTTCGCCGGCGCGGCCATCGCCGCCGCGATCTCGCTCGTGCTGCTCACATTCGGCACGGCGCTCGGCCTGTCGTTGACATCGGCGCATGAGGGGCAATCCGTTTCCCTGTTCTGGATCGCCGTCGTCGGGGGATTGTGGCTCCTTTGGGTGCAGGTGTCCGCGTCTTTGGCGGGAGGCTATCTCGCCGGGCGCATGAGACGCCGCCACGGCGATGCGAGCGAATACGAATCCGACATCCGCGACGGTTCGCACGGGCTGGTCGTCTGGGCCGTCGCGACGCTGGTGGCGGCTGTCCTGGCCTATTCGGGGGCGGTCGGAACCGTCACCGCGGTCGGCCAGACGGCCGGCGCCGCCGCATCTGCCGTGGGCAGCACCGTCGCCCAGGCGGTTGACGCCCTGGACCCGAACGACCTTCTGGTCGATCGTGCGCTGCGCGGCGCGCCGGGCACCGCCCCGACCGACGAGGCCACGCGAAGCGAGGTGGGGCGCATCCTGCTTTCGGCCGCGATGTCGGACGAGGGGATGACGGATGCCGACCGCCAGTATCTGGTGACGCTCGCCGCCCAGCGCGCCGGCATCCCGCCCGAGGAAGCCGAACGCAGGATCGACGAGGTCGCCGCCGAGGCCGCCCGGATCGAGCAGCAGGCGCGCGAGGCCGCCGACCAGGCCCGCCGAACGGCGATGATCGCGGCCTTCTTCGCCGCCGCCTCCCTGCTGATCAGCGCCGCCGCGGCCTATTTCGGCGGCACGCTCGGCGGCAACCATCGCGACAAGCAGACGACGGTCGAGGGCTGGTATCGCCCCTGGTGACGAACCCCGCGTCGCAGACGAAACCGCACGGGCCGCCCGCACGGGCGGCCTTTTCGCGCCATCCTTGACGGCGCGCATCGCCGGGAGTGTAATTCCACCGTGCAAACCTTTCAAAGAGGTGCAGCCATGGTCGACGGATGGTTCTCTAAGCCGGTCTCGATCTCGGTTGGAATTGTCGGCGACGTCCGGACCGTCGAGAATGCGCGCGATGCGATGGCGCTGCTTTCCGCCAACTGGCGTGATCCGGGAAGCGAAAGATACAGGGCCGCCAAGCGCGCATGCCAGGAAGCGATGCGCGGCGACATCTCCCCCGAAATCGCCCGCCAGGCTTTCATCGACGCCGCAACCGAAGCAAGAATGCTCGCGCGCTGAAAAGCTGCGATGCCGACGCTGAGGATGGCCGCGCCGATCCCCTCCGCCAGCAGCGCGGTCGCCATCCTCAAGGGCAGGATCGTCTCGCCCCGGCGCAGGCTGCGCCCGCTGCGCGGACTGCGGAAACCTTTGTCGGCACAGGAAAGGCTGGCCCACATTCGGGCCTCGCTCGCCGTCTTCCTCGGCGGATATCGCCCACGGCGAGAGCCTTGATCTGATCGAAAGTCCCGGGATGGCGGGGCCGGATATCGCCGGGGAACCTTTCCCGTTCCGGCCGGTTTTTCGGCTGGAGAGGTCTTCCGATGACGGTCGGAGCTGTTCAGTTCCTCGCGGTCTCTCGGTGATCCGATAACGGCCGGATATGGGCCACAGGCGGGAGAAAATGATGAGCACCCGAAAGATAGGCGTCATCGTCGGCAGCATCCGAAAGGAATCCATCAACCGCAAACTTGCCGAAGCGCTGATGAAGCTCTTCCCGGATGACCTGCGCTGCGAAATCCTGCGGATCGACGATATCCCGGTTTTCAATCAGGACAACGAGACCGCCCCGATCGAATCCGTGGCCCGCTTGCGGCGGGAGGTGGCGGAGGCGGACGGGATATTGTTCGTCACGCCCGAACACAATCGCTCGCTTCCCACCGCGCTGAAGAACGCGCTCGACTGGGCGTCGCGTCCCTACGGGGACAATAAATGGGCAGGCAAGCCGGCCGGTATCGCCGGCGCGTCGCCGGGCGCCGTCGGCACCGCCGCCGTGCAGCAGCACCTGCGCAGCGTGCTCGGCTATCTCGACATGCCCACGCTCGGCCAGCCGGAAGTGTTCATCCAGTTCAAGGACGACCTGATAGACGGGCAAGGTGGAATTTCCGTCGATTCGACGCGGGAGTTCCTGCAGGGGTTCGTCAACCGCTACGTTCAATGGGTCGAGAAATTCGCACGATAACGTCCCATCCCCGAATGCCGTCCGATCATGCGCGGGGGAACCAATCCCGGTGAAGACGCATTGCCCGAACAGTCACGAGACGGTGGAGTGATGGCTGAAAAGAGGGCAGCATCCGGGACGACGAGGCAGCGGCGGGCCAGGGCAGCCGCCGGCATGAGACCTGTCTATATCGTCGATGGCGCGCGCACGCCTTTCCTGCGCGCAAGGGGGAAGCCGGGGCCGTTCACGCCCGTCGATCTCGCCGTGCAATGCGGCAGGCCGCTTCTCGCGCGCCAGCCCTTCGCGCCGGAGACCTTCGACACGGTGATCCTCGGCTGCGTCAACGTCATCGCCGACGAGATGAACCCGGCCCGCGTCGCGGCGCTTCGCCTCGGCATGGGCGAGGCGATGATGGCCTTCACGGTGCAGATCAATTGCGGCTCGGGCATGCAGTCGATCGACACGGCTTTCCGTACCATCGAGGCGGGCAAGGCCGACCTGATCCTCGCCGGCGGCACGGAGGCGCTAAGCCATGCGCCGCTCGTTCTGCGGCGCGACGCGACCGAATGGTTCGGCCGCTTCGCAACCGCAAAGAGTCTCGGGCAGCGTGTTGCCGCCCTCGGCGGCTTGCGCCCGCGCTTCTTCAAGCCCGTGATCGGGCTGGAACGCGGGCTGACCGATCCGGTCACCGACCTCAACATGGGCCAGACCGCCGAGGTGCTCGCGCATCTGTTCGACATCTCGCGCGAGGCGGCGGACGCCTACGCGCTGGAAAGCCACAAGCGCCTCGCCCGCGCGCAGGCCGAAGGCGCCCTCGCCGGCGAGGTGATCCCGGCGGTCGCGCCGGACGGGGCGCTGCACGAGGCGGACGACGGCGTGCGGCCGGATTCCTCCATGGAAAAGCTCGCCCGGCTGAAGCCCGCCTTCGAGCCACCATACGGCAAGGTGACGCCGGGCAATTCCTCGCAGATCACCGATGGCGCCTCGTGGGTCGTGCTGGCGTCCGAAGCAGCGGTCGAACGCCACGGCCTCACGCCAGTCGCGCGGATCGTGGACAGCGAATGGGCGGCGCTCGATCCGTCGATCATGGGGCTCGGCCCCGTCCTTTCGGTGACGCCGCTCTTGGAGCGTCACGGTCTGGCGCGCGCGGATGTCGACCTGTGGGAGTTGAACGAAGCCTTCGCGGCACAGGTGCTGGCCTGCCTCGCCGCCTGGGAGAGCCAATCCTTCTGCCGTGACGTGCTTGGGCTGGACGAGCCATTCGGCCGTATCGAGCACACGCGGCTCAATGTCGATGGCGGCGCCATCAGCCTCGGCCATCCGGTCGGCACCAGCGGCACCCGCATCGTCCTCCACCTCGCCAATGCGATGAAACGGCGCGGCGACAGGCGCGGCGTCGCGACCGAGTGCATCGGCGGCGGACAGGGCGGCGCCATGCTCGTGGAGGCGGCATGACGGAGATCGCGGAAAAGGGCGTGCGCCATGCGCTGGAGGACCGCGAGACGGAGCGCGGCCCGGCTTCCGTCCTGCGCCGGCTCGAGCACTGGCGGCTCGCCGGCGGCGACGAC
>DAOMOI010000179.1:0-5096 GCA_035444225.1 Aquamicrobium sp.
CGCCGCCCGCGCAAGGCCCCATGATGACCGAAATCTGCGGCACCACGCCGGAGGCGTCGACATTGCGCTTGAAGACGTCGGCGTAGCCGGCGAGCGAGGCGACGCCCTCCTGAATGCGTGCGCCGCCGGAATCGTTGAGCCCGATCACCGGCGCGCCGTTCCTCACCGCCATGTCCATGATCTTGCAGATCTTCTGCGCGTGGGTCTCGGACAGCGAGCCGCCGAGCACGGTGAAGTCTTGGGAGAAGACATAGACGAGGCGGCCGTTGATGGTGCCCCAGCCGGTGACGACGCCGTCGCCCGGATATTTCTGGCGCGCCATACCGAAATCGACGGCGCGGTGGGCGACATAGAGGTCGAATTCTTCGAACGAGCCTTCGTCGAGCAGCACCTCGATGCGCTCGCGCGCGGTCAGCTTGCCCTTGGCGTGCTGGGCCTCGACGCGCTTCTCGCCGCCGCCGGCCCATGCCTGAGCGCGCCGCTCCGCCAGTTGCTCCAGTATCTCGCGCATCGGATGGTCCCCCGAATCGTGATCCAGTGGGCGGCCGCATGCGCGGGCCACCCTTGCGTTTTCGCATAATCGCTTCCTGCGCCGGCGAAAAGGCTTGAACGGGCGGAGGTGCGTAAAGTACATTTCACAATATTGCAAAAAGCGAAATTGCAAAATGCGAAACACCAAGCTGTTCATCGGCCGCAAGGTGCGCGACCTGCGCGAGGCCAACCGACTGACGCAAGCGGCCTTTGCCGAGCGCATCGGCATCTCGACCAGCTATCTCAACCAGATCGAGAACAACCAGCGTCCGGTCTCGGCCGCCGTGCTGCTGTCGCTGGCCGAGACCTTCCGCATCGACATCGCCGACTTCTCGGCCGGCGAGGGCGACCGGCTGCTCTCCGCCCTGTCGGAGGCGATCAACGACCCGCTGTTCGAGACGTTTAGGCCGACCCTGCAGGAACTGAAGCTCGTCGCCCAGAACGCGCCGGGCTTTGCGCATGCGCTGATCGCCGCGCATCAGGCCTACCGGCGCAATTCCGAGCAGCTCGCCTCGTTCGACGACACGTTCGGCCGCTCGGCGGCGGTGGAGCCGACGCCTTACGAGGAGGTGCGCGACTTCTTCCATTTCGTCGACAACTACATCCACGAGCTCGACGTCGCGGCGGAGAAGCTCGCCCACGAGCTCGACATGCCGGCGCGCGAGCCGGCGACCGCGCTGGCCGAGCATCTGGAGCGGCGCCACGGCATCCGCACCGTCAGCGGCGCGCTCGGCGACATGCTGCTGCGCAAGTTCGACGGCGAGAGGCGTGTGCTGCAACTGAACCCGTTCTCGGCCCTGCCGACGCGCAGCTTTCAGATCGCGTTCCAGATCGGCGTCCTCGAAATGGCGCCGGCGGTCGATGCGATCATCGCCGACGCCGCCTTCCGCTCGGCGGAGGCCGCGCAGATCTGCCGCATCGGCCTCGCCAACTATTTCGCCGGCGCGCTGATGATGCCCTATGAGCGGATGCTGGAATCGGCGCGCGAGCTGCGCCACGACCTCGAATTGCTGGCGATGCGGTTCGGGGCGAGCATCGAGCAGGTGGCGCACCGGCTGTCGACGCTGCAACGGCCGGGCCGCAAGGGCGTGCCGATCTTCTTCGCCCGCATCGACCGCGCCGGCAACATCACCAAGCGCCACAGCGCGGCCAAGCTGCAATTCGCCCGCTTCGGCGCGGCCTGCCCGCTGTGGAACGTGCATCAGGCGTTCGAGACGCCCGGCCGCATCATCCGCCAGCTGGCCGAGACGCCGGACGGGGTGCGCTATCTCTGCCTCGCCACTGAGATCGCCAAGGGGGGAGGGGGGTTTCGCGCGCCGCAACGGCACTATGCCATTGCGGTGGGCTGCGAGGTCGCCCATGCCGGCGACTTCGTCTATGCCGACGACATGGACCTGACCAACCGCGCCGCCTTCGACCCGATCGGCATTTCCTGCCGCATCTGCGAGCGCGCGCACTGTCCGCAGCGCGCCATGCCGCCGCTCAAGCGCCGGCTGGTCGTCGACCACGACGTGCGCGGCGCGGTGCCTTACGGGCTGGATTGAGGGAAGGGAAGAAATGGTCGGAGTGGCGGGATTCGAACCCACGACCCCTTGACCCCCAGTCAAGTGCGCTACCGGGCTGCGCTACACTCCGGACCGGGGCAAGCCTTATAGTTTCGGCCGTTGCGGCGCAAGCGATAAAATGGCGGGAAAGAGGGGCGGTCAGAACACGAAGAACAGGATCGTCATCACCGCGCCGACAATGGTGATGAACATGCGCAGGATGGCGGGGTTGGCGACGCGGCGGGCAAGCCTTGCGCCGACATAGCCGCCGAGCGCGCAGGAGAGGGCGAGCGGCAGCGCGTAGGTCCAGTCGATCAGTCCGGCGGCGAGATAGGTGGCGACCGCGACCAGCGACAGGATGGCCGAGACGACGTTCTTCAGGCCGTTCATCGCGCTCAGGTCGGTGAAGCCGATCAGGCCGAAGACGGCGAGCAGCATGATGCCGAGGCCGCCGTTGAAATAGCCGCCATAGACGGTGACGGCGAACACCATGGCCGCGGCGGCGGCGATGCCGAACCCGGCCCTGCCGCCGGCGGTCACCCGGCGCAGGATCAGCGGCCCCGCGGCGAAGACGACCGTTGCGAGCAGGAGCAGCCACGGCACGATGGCCGAGAACGTCTCCTGCGAGGTGACGAGGAGCAGCAGCGCGCCGACGAAGCCGCCCGCGATCGACAGGGCGATGATGGCGCGGGTCGATAGCGGGCCTTGCGCGGCGAGATCGCGACGAAAGCCCCAGGCGCTGCCGACATAGCCCGGCAGCGCGGCGAAGGTCGCCGTCGCATTCGCCGTGATCGGGGGAACGCCGACCCAGACCAGCGCCGGGAACGACAGGAAGGTGCCGCCGCCCGCGACCGCGTTGAGGGCGCCGGCGGCGAAGCCGGCTATGACGAGGACCAGATATGTCAGCATGAGGGGGAGAGCTCCTGATGCCGCGCCTCATCGCATGGCGGGCGCCCCCGGGGCAAGCCCGCGCGCGTTCTGGTGGCGCGCCTCCAGCGCCATCGCGCCCCAGATCAGGCCGATCAGCAGGTAGAAATGACGCCAATGGTCCATGTCGATCACGGTGCCGAGCATGACGTGGCCCAGGAAGACGACATAGGCGCACAGCAGATAGGGCTGCCACGGCCGGTCGCGGAACAGGATGCGGAAGCCCCCGGCCACGGTCCAGGCGACGAGGAGGAGGAAGGCGGCGAAGCCGAGCCAGCCATAGTCCATCAGCGCCTTCAGCCAGATATTGTGGGTGTCCTCGCTGAAGATGCGGCCGAAATTCAACGGGCCGATGCCGAGCGGGCTTTGCGCAGCCAGCGCGAAGCCGTCGAGGAAGCGGGCGAAGCGGCCGCCCTCGCCGCCGTCATAGTTCTGGACGAGCTGGGCGCGCTGGGCGAGGAACTCGGCCGTGCCCGGGATCTGGAGCGCGACGAGGATGCCGCCTGCCGCCAGCACCAGCGCGAGAAGGCTCATCATCGCGATGCGGAGGCGGAAGAGCCCGCTCGCCGAGTGCAGGAACAGCGCCGCGACGAGGAGGAGGCTCGCCATGACGTAGAGCCCCCATGCCCCGCGCGAGAACGAGACGAAGATGCCGGCGACGATGACGAGCAGAGGCCCGGCATAGAGCGGCACGCGCCGCGCCGGCGCGGTCAGGAGCCGGTAGAGCAGGTAGACGCCCGGCAAGGCCAGGAACGGGCCGAAGACGTTGGGGTCCTGGAAGGTGCCGCTGGCGCGGTCGTAGCGCGTGAAGGCCTCCGCGCCGGGGAAGAGGCGGAAATAGCCGGCGATGCCGAGCAGCGCCACGATCACGGCGCAGGCCACCCACGCGCGGAAGACGAGCCGGTAGCGGCGTGGGTCGGCCTCAAGGACGGCGACGAAGAACACCGAGGTCAGGCACAGGAACAGCGTCACGCCGAGATAGAGCGGCGCGCCGTCGATGTCGGCCATCGTCGTCATCGACAGGAGGCCGCCGACGGTGAAGGCGGCGAGGATGGCGAGCAGCACCGCCGCGTGGCGCGAAAGCCGCAGGCCGAACAGGCCCCAGACCGCGATCAGCCCGGCCATGAACAGCTCGTAGGGCGCGGGCTCGCGGATGATGAAGCCTTGCAGGAACACGCCGAGGCCGAGCGCGGCCGAGGCGGCGAGCGAGACGAGCCGGGCATCGACCGCCGCGCGCGGCAAGCCGTTGGCGCAAACCGCGCTCAATAGGCGTTTTCCGTGTTCATCAGCCGCACCGGCGTCAGGAACAGGATCTTCAGGTCGAACCACAGCGACCAGTTCTCGATATAGGCGAGGTCGAACTCGGTGCGCATCTGGATCTTGACGTCGTTGTCGGTCTCGCCGCGCCAGCCGTTGATCTGCGCCCAGCCGGTGACACCGGGCTTGACGCGGTGGCGGGCGAAGTAGCCGTCCACCACCTCGTGATAGAGGCGGTCCTGCGCCTTGGCGGCGGCCGCGTGCGGGCGCGGGCCGACGAGGGAAAGGTCGCCCTTGAGCACGTTGAAGAACTGCGGCAGCTCGTCGAGCGAGGCCTTGCGGATGAAGCGGCCGACGCGGGTGACGCGCGGATCGCCCTTCGTCACCAGCCGCGAGGCGGCGGCGTCGTTCTGGTCGACATACATCGAGCGGAACTTGTAGACCTCGATCACCTCGTTGTTGAAGCCGAGGCGCTTCTGCTTGAACAGCGCCGGTCCCTTGCTGTCGAGCTTGACCGCGATCGCGGTCGCCAGCATCACCGGCGACAGGGCGACGATGCCGGCCAGCGCGAAGACGATGTCGAAGGCGCGCTTGGCGACCGAATCCCAGTCATGGATCGGCCGGTCGAAGATGTCGAGCATCGGCACCGACCCGAGATAGGAATAGGTGCGCGGCCGGAACTGGAAGCGGGTGGAGTGGGCCGAGAGCCGGATGTCCACGGGGAGCACCCACAGCTTCTTCAGCAGCGACAGCACCCGCGTTTCCGCCGACAGCGGCAGCGACACGATCAGCATGTCGATGCGGGTGATGCGCGCGAACTCGATCAACTCGCTGACG